>JAZRKZ010000202.1:0-3311 GCA_045646565.1 Lachnospiraceae bacterium | reverse complement strand
AACTCATGGGGTCCGCTGACAACCCGTCAGATCCCGGATCTTAATCCAGCAGACCCGCATCCTTCAGAGCAGCCTCGATCTCCTTGTCGGACATAACGTTCTTAAGGGGGATCAGGACAGTGCCGTTCTTTTCGATGCCTTCAAAGGTCTTCACGAATGTGCGTGCGCAGAACACTACATCATAGTTCCTTGCGGCAGTCTTGCCTTCGGAAACAGGGCAGTGACGAAGTTCCGCGGGCTTGATGCCGTTTCTCTTCATGACCTTCTTGATCGCGTTCTCCATCATCAGGGAAGAACCGGCGCCGTTAGCGCAGCATGCCAGAAGTTTCTTGCCGTCGAGTTTAGCCATTTTTTACTCCTTTTCTTCCGGCGCGGGCTCCGCCTTGCGCAAGCCCGGCCGAATCACTGAATATTATAACTTGCAGTTACTAATTTGCATATTTTTTTGTTCGTTTTTCTGTATTTTTTTCGAACAAATGATCAAAACTGTCTGTTTAGATTATTGTTACACGTTTACACTCTGATCAGGCCTTCGCCTTCTTAGCCTCAAGGTGCTCAAGATAAGCATCGTAGTCCTCTGTGATGAGGAAGTAGCCTTCGGGATCCATGCGGTACTCGATCTGGGGGATCGCCAGCAGGACGACAACAACGATTGCCACGCCCGCGTAACCCAGGAATCTCATAACGACAGTGAACAGAGGCCATACCGTATCCCAGTCGAACATTCCGAGGTATCCGCCGTAGTTGGCCATTCCGACCCAGCCTGCGATGAGAGCAGCGCCGAATACTTCGATGAGGCCCGCGAGGAAAGGAATCACAAGGCAAGCCTTGATTCCGCCCTTCTCGTTGGCAACAAGGCCCATGGTCGCGTTGTCAAAGAATACAGGCACGAATCCGCAGATGATGATCGTGGGAGAATGCATCACGATCAGAAGGATGATTGCAACGATCTGTCCGCAAAGACCTGCGAGGAAACCGAAGGTAACCGCGTTGGAATCGCCGAAACCGAAGCAGACTGCGCAGTCGACGCCCGGGATCGAAGAAGGAAGCAGCTTGTCAGCAATACCCTGGAAGGAAGCTGTCAGCTCTGTAACGAAAGTACGTACGCCGAGCTGCAGGATCGCCAGGTAAACAGCGAAGTTCAGGGATGTATTGAAGCAGTAGAATACGAAGTTCTCTGTATCCTTGGTAGCGCCGGCCTCAACAAAGTAAGGCTTTCCGATGATCGCCATGATGATGCCGAAGAATATGGTCATGAGGATAGCGGTACACACCATGTTCTCGTTGAAAATAGAGAAGAATCCGGGCATCTCCATCTCGCCGACCTTCTTGATCTCTTTCTTGCGCTTTCCGCCGTTGGTGCCGAAGATCTTGTCAGCAAGGAAATAAGCAAGGCGGATACCGAACATCTGCTGGTGCGCGATGGCGAAGCCTGCGCCTTCGGAGAGTTCCTGCATGGGCTTAACTGTAAGGTTGGAACCTACTGCCCAGTAAGCGCCCAGGATGACTGCCATAACGACCATCATAGCGACGTCATTGTTGAGCAGCTGAGGCAGAGCGAACATGATCAGCCAGTAAGCTGTAGCTGCCTGCTGTACCTGCACGTGACCTGTCGTGAACAGTGTGCGGCACTTCGTGATCCTGTTGAAACGGACGAGCAGGATGTTGACGATGAATGCAATGAGCAGCAGCGTCATAGCCTGGGAGAAGCCCTTACCGAAGACCTCCTCGACACCTGCGGTAACAGCGTTCTGGCCGTAGTAAGGGTCGATGACGCAAGCGGTCAGGTTGAAGCGGTCCTTGAGACCTGTCAGGATCGGACGGAACGTCGATACCAGTCCGCCGGAACCTGCATTCAGGATCAGCATACCGATGATCGCTTTCAGAGTGCCTGCCAGTGTGTCATACCACTTCTTGCCCATCAGGCAGTAGCCGAGCAGTGTCAGGAAGCCTACCATGTAAGGTGCTTTCTGCAGTACGTAGGTCGCGAAGAACGACCAGATTCCAAATAAAATTGACATAGTTTCTTTCCCCTCTCTGTTAATGAGATTAAATTAATTTCTGATATTGCGGGCATTTATTCTTCACAAGGAAAATCCTTCTCTGCTTTCAGGATATCCTCGGGCGTCTCAGCCGCTGCAAGCGCGTCGATCAGCTCGTCGTTCATGAAGATCTCAGAGAGCTGTGAAATGTTCTCGAGGTGCTCGTCGGGATTTGTGGTGGAAAGTGTGAAGAAAACATTGGCTTTCTTCTCCTCTCCGTCCTCATCCGTGCCGAAGTCGATCAGTTTCTTGGAAGCCATAAAGCCGACACCTGTCTTGAGCGCGCCGTCAGCGTTCTCCTGTGTGTGCGGCATCGCAATATTGTGCTCGAACACGATGTACGGTCCGTATTTCTCGACGCAGGCAATGATCTGCTTGTAGAAATCCTCCGTCACCGTGCCGTCCGCGACGAGCGATAATGTGGAGAGCCTGATGGCCTCCTGCCATGTCACGCCTTCGCCGTCGATGAATTTGTAGTGTTTCTTTTCAACAATGTTCTGAAGTACAGTTCCCATCTCGTCCTCCTCCCTTCTAATGTCTTACCTGATGTCACTCTTTTGACAAAATACTGACGAATTACAGGCAGGAACGGAAAGGAATGTTCTGCGGATGCTCGAAGCAGTCCTCGAAGCCTCTGCGGTGGTGATAGTAGATCTTATCCTTGTCCTGAGGATAGACATACTTGCCGCCGACCTGCCAGAAGAACGGATGGAACTTGTACTCGTTCCTGTCTTTCTTGAAATCATAGAGAACTTTGATCTCTTCGCAGTCAGCCTGGAAGTTGGTCCATACATCCCAGTGGATCGGAACGACGACCTTGCACTGCAGGTTCTCAGCCATGCGCAGTACATCAACGGAAGTCATCTTGTCCTGCATGCCGATCGGGTTCTCACCGAAGGAGCCGAACGCAACGTCGATGTCGTAATCCTTGCCGTGCTTCGCGAAATAGATCGAGAAGTGGGAGTCGCCTGAGTGATAGATGTTCCCGCCGGGGGTCTTCACAAGATAGTTGACTGCCTTCTCATCCATATCGGTAGGGCACTTGCCGGTGAGCTCTTCGCGGTCGGGGCCGGTGGAATCGGTCGTCACGATGCAGGTGCGGTCAAAGCTGTCGAGGCAGACGATCTCGATATCCTTGATCCTGATCACATCGCCGGGCTTAACGATCTTGCAGCGATCCTCCGGGACGCCCCACTTGACCCATGTCTCGACGGACTTAAGGGGTCCGATGAAAGGGACCGGGATCTCCTTGCCGTTCTCATCAACAGT
>JAZRKZ010000201.1:0-3746 GCA_045646565.1 Lachnospiraceae bacterium | reverse complement strand
GGAACAAGATCGTTCTCTGCATCAAGGATAAGACGGATGAAGGCCCGTTCATGGCGTTCATCCGCAGACAGTATTACAAGTTCCTCCGCAAGATCACGGATATCGGACATATCGAGAACTTTACGGGGTTCGGCCTTTTTGACAAGGCCTTTGTCGACGTCGTCCGCAGCATCCACGATCCGGTGCCGTATTTCCGCGGCATGGTCGCGGAGTTCGGTTTCGATTACGCCGTCGTCCCCTACGAGCGGCCGAATAGAAGAGCGGGCAAGAGCAAGAATCATTTTTACAGTCTCTATGACGTCGCGATGAACGGCATCACATCTTATTCGAAGGTGATCATGCGGCTGGCCACGTTCATGGGCTTTATGATCGGCGGAGCCAGCTTTGTCATCGCCATAGTGTATACGATCCTGAAACTTATTCACTGGGATTGGTTCCGCTCCGGTATCGCGCCGCTCATTATCGGCGTATTCTTCCTCGGCGGCGTCAACCTGTTCTTTACGGGCCTGCTCGGTGAATATATTCTTGCGGTCAACTCCAGGGTCCTCGACCGGCCGCTGGTCGTCGAGGAGGAGAGACTCAATTTCGATGAACCGGAGAGGAAGACGGCATGAATCCGATTATTGAAGAGGATATGAAGGCAATCCTGGAATCAGGAATTGTCGATTTTGACCGGCTGCGGGGCAGGACGGTCCTCATCACCGGGGCTTACGGTATGCTGGCCTCCTATATGGTATTCATGATGATTTACCTGAATGAGAGGGCGGAGACGGACGATCAGATCAGGATCGTTGCTCTCGGCAGAAATCGCGACAAGATGGAAGACCGTTTCGGCGAGTATGCGAAGCGGGGGTATTTCCATTTTCTGCACGGCGACGTGACCGGGGAGATCCATATGGACGGACCGTGCGACTATGTGATCCACGCGGCGTCCCACGCAAGCCCGAAGTTCTACGGCACAAATCCGGTCGGCGTCATGGGACCGAACCTCATGGGCACGATCCGGACTCTGGAGCTGGCCAGGGAGAAGAAATCTCATGGCTACCTTTTCTTCAGCAGCGGGGAAGTCTATGGCGCCTGTCAGGTACCGCTCGTCGGTGAGCACGATTTCGGGCCTTTTGATCCGACAAATCTCCGCAGCTGTTACGGTGAGAGCAAGCGGGCGGGGGAGACTCTCTGCGTTGCCTACGCGCACCAATACGGCGTTCCGGCGAAGATCGTGAGACCTTCACATACCTACGGTCCGACTATGGATCTTATGGGCGACGACCGGGTATTTGCATCCTTTGTCGCGGATGCGGTCGCGGGACGGGATATCGTCATGAAGAGCGACGGGACGGCGACCCGGAATTTTATTTACCTGGCGGACGCGGCGTGCGCTTACTTCAAGGTCCTCCTTGACGGACAGGCAGGCGAGGCCTACAATGTCACGAACCCGGAGGGAAAGTGCACGATCGGCGATCTGGCCCGTCTTGTGACGAGTCTTGCCCCCGGCAATGCGGGCGTCAGGATCGAAGCGCAGGAAGCCGGCTACGTCGGCCGCGGCAAAAATGTCTATACGATGCTTGATACCGCCAAGGTGCAGAGCCTTCATTGGCGCTGCCGGTATTCGCTCAGGGATGGGTTTGAGAGAACCATCCGTTCGTTCTTATAACGCATGTGAATTCTAAAAAAGCGACTGTCAAACCAATAAAAATGCATAAGAAAGGAAGAAGGACCAGAGGCTCGTATTGAACCCCTGGTCCTTCTTATATAGGAACCACGTTCTTTTATAGGTACTATGTAATTCCACATCCCCTTCATTCTCTTGTGTAGTACATGAACTCGCTGTCCCGAAGAACAAAGGTCTGCTGTAGTGTCATACCATCCGGCACATAATTCGAATTGGTCGTCAGTAAGGAGTCGACATCCTTTATAGATTCCCGGAGGAAGGCCTGGTTTTCCGTATTAATGTCCGCAAAGTCCATCGGATAGACCTGCGGGTCCCAGCCGAGCTCGTAATAAAGCTGCGGCACGGCGAGGCCGAAGGCAGTTGTGTCTCTGGGTACGACCTCCTGAATATCGTTCAGTACTTCCTGCTCCTCAGCCAGGTACCAGCTGTTCATCTGTCTGATGGAGACGCCCTGCTCTATGTAGAGAATGCCCTCCACTGAGATCCAGAAAATGCAGAAAAAGAGCACTGCGCCGATCAGGTAGCGCATGAGACGGTAAGCCCGGAAGCCATCTGCGGTGAGCTTTTTGCGGTCCATGAAACGGTCAGTCCAGAAACCGGCAAGAAGAGCCATCTGAATGAACGCGATGGACATATTGCCGTAGGCGGGTCGGTTGATGAAATAGATGAGTGATGAAAGCCCGGAGAGCGCGATGCCGACCACAAAGACATTTGTCGGCCGCTCTTCCTCCGGAGCGTCCGTCCTGCCGCGGAGCATCACAAGGAGCGAAAAACCGAAGAGCAGGATCTGCAGGAAATACAGATGGCCGACAGAGGGAAGCGGCACACGCAGATGCGCTACACTATATGTGCCGGAAAACAGCGGATAGACAAGGTGCTTTATGCTGACGGGTCCGCCTCCTGCCGCAAGGTTAAAGAGATCGATGATCCCCAGCGCGAGCGCCATGGATAAAACAACAAAAAAGATGCGTGCAAGGGCCGAGAGAAAGAACGTGACAGTAAACCGCCGCTCACTGTAGTGCTGCTTCATGAGCGAACATAGAGCAAATGTCAGACTGACGAACAATCCTGTCTCAAAGTTCCACACCAGGGCAAGCGTGGACAGGAGGAGATGCAGAAAGGTTCTGCCGGGCGTCCGCCCGCCTGAGGGATGCTTTGCCTCATAGGCCAGTGAGGCCAGGGCCAGCATCGGGAAGAGCAGCCTGTGAGGATTGATCTGGTAGTAGACGCCTCTTCTTGTAAGGAGCGTCGTCGTCGAGAGGATGGTGAACATGGTCAGCGCGTAAATCAGACCTTTCTCGATGAGGACGTCGGCAGCGTAGGAGGCGGCAAGGAATGTAATGAAAGTAAAAATGCATATAGCCAGGTTGACAGCCAGATAATCACTGCCCAGAAGCCGTACGACAGGCAGATAGAGAATACCGTGATGACCATAGATACTGATATGATGGCTGTCGTAGGGAAGCAGTCTCGCCGCGTTGATGATCGTTGTAGTGTAGGCGTCGATATGAAGAATACCGGCGCCGGTGTCGGCAAAGGGGTTAGGACAATACACATAGAGAGCGGACAGCAAGGAAACAAGGAGCGCTGTTACGACACGGAGCAGCCTTGACGCCCGCACACTGCTCTTCCCCGTAAGATACAGGAGCAGGGCGGGGATGAGCACTGCTGCGAAATAGAGCGGGTGCGGGAAAAACTGCCTCAGAGAGTAGTCGGCCGCATTGCCGGGGAAGAGAGTATTTTCATTTTCATATACTATGTAGATGAGAATGAGAATACCTGCGGCGACGACAAGGAACAAAGGCGCAAGGAGCACGTTCATGAATCTCACTGCGGAGCTCTTCTCCGGTACCGCTCTGCCGATGAAGTCTTTGAGAAGGAAGGCGACAAGGGCTATGAGCGCGGTACCAAGAACAGCGATTACATACAATAAGAGATTGAAACAGACCGGAAGCGATGCTTCCCCTGTATTGTACGGAAGACCGCAGGCGCTATGCCATACAAAGATGAGCAGCATTGCCAGAAGGATATAGATGACGGAATCTGCGTTCCTATTTGTCTTTTTCACGTTCTC
>JAZRKZ010000200.1:0-3340 GCA_045646565.1 Lachnospiraceae bacterium | reverse complement strand
CAGCTACGAGATCCTCACCGATCCGGATTCTTTCCAGGAAGTCGAGGAAGCGCTCAAAGCGGAAGGCATCCCGATGGCGGAAGCCGAAGTCACCATGATCCCGCAGACCTATGTGAAGCTCACGGACGAGAAACAGATCGGCAGCCTCACAAGGATCCTTGACCTTCTCGACGCCAGTGACGACGTTCAGAACATATATCACAACTGGGACGAAGACTAACGACCGGTATACTGTCTTGTAAAGGATTTCATGATTTATGGACTTTCTGCTTTCAGCAATACTTGGTATTTTGCAGGGTACACTGGAATTCCTGCCTGTGAGTTCATCCGGACACCTGGCAGCCGTCGAGCAGCTTCTGAAGATTCCCTATGATATGTCCTTCTTCAATGTCTGTGTCCACATAGGGACGCTGCTGGCCATTCTGATCGCGCTTCAGAAGGATATCATCCGGCTTCTTGCGGAAGCTCTGCTCATGCTTCGGGACGCATTCCACAACCTGTTCGCTTTTCTTCGGGCGGCAAGGAAGCACAAGGAGCCGAAACTGCGGAAGATCATTACTTCTAACTACAGACGTCTCGCGATGCTCATCGCCGTCGGCGCTGTGCCGACGGCCGTCATCGGATATCTTCTTCGGGGGCTTGCCAGGACTTTCTTCGGATCTCTTCTCTATACCGGAATCGGAATGCTCATGAGCGGGATCGTGCTCGTCGTCGTCGGTCAGCTGACCCCGGGGAACAAGATCCCGAAAGATATATCCGCGCTCAAAGGTTTCTTCGCGGGTATCGCGCAGGGCTTTACCGTTCTGTCCGGTGTGTCGCACCCGGCGATCATGCTGTCGTCCGGTATCCTGCTCGGGTTCAACAAGCGACTTGCCATCCGTTACGCATATCTTATGTCCATCCCATGTATCATCGGCGCGGTCATCATCGAAGCGCTGTCTATTGACCGGGCGCTCATCACGCCGGACTATATGGGTATGTGCGCGATCGGCACGCTCTGTTCACTGATCATCGGCGTGCTGTTCATCCAGCGCTTTTTAAACTACATCAGAACAAGGAGCTTCAGGCAGTTCGCCTACTACAATTTTATGATCGGCGCGGTCGTGATCGTACTTCATTTCGCGCTGAAAGCCTGATACGTCCGACAGCTTCGGATGCAGGCATGTGCGCTGCGCTTTTGTTGCGCAGCGCGGTCTTATTTAAACGAGGGAATCGTATGGCAGCAAAGAAAAAGAATACCGGCAACCGCGCAAAAAACTCTGCCGGTGCCGGCCGGCGCGCTTCAAAGAGCGCCGCAAACACTCCGGCCAAGAGCCGGGGAACAAAGCCGGAGGCTGTGAAGACCCGCAATGAGCCGGGCCGTACAAGCGGCGTATCCCGGGATATCATACTTGTCCTGATCCTCGTCACCTCAGTCGTCCTCTTTATCAGTAATCTGGGGTTCGGCGGCCGGTTCGGAACCAGGATCAGCTACGCCCTTTTCGGCATGTTCGGCCTCATGGCGTATGTATTCCCGCTGTTCCTCTTCGGCGGCACAGCCTTTTATATATCGAACAAAAAAAACGGCATGATCATCCGAAAGATGATCGGCCTTGTTCTGTTCTTCATTTTTATGTGTGTCCTTCTTCATATCATGACATTGACAGATGCGAAAGACATGAAGATCCCGGAATACTTTACTTCCTGCGCGAAGGACAGGACCGGCGGCGGTATCGTGGCCGGCGTTTTCGCGTACGGCGCATATAAGATCGGTCTCAGCACCGTTCTTTTGGTCACACTCACACTCTGCATGCTCTTCATCTCACTGATCATTCTCACTCAGAAGCCGCTCTTTACCCGCATCGGCAGAAAAGGGCGCGACAAAGTGCGTCATGTGAGGGACGTACAGCGCGAGCATATGCGCAGGAGACTGCGCGAGAGCGAAGCCCGCCAGATGGAACTGGACCTTTCTTCCGGCGCTTTTAATGAAGAAGAGGAGCCGGAAGATTCCGACCTCGATTTCTTTGACGACGATGATCTTGAGGAAGACGAGCCGATTTCCGCAAGAGAGGCGGCCGGACTTCGGAAGAACAAGAAAGAACCGGCAGGAAAGAGGAGGTCCGCAGGAGAAGCCGATGAGGAGACCCCGGCAAAACCCGTCAAGTCCGGGAACAAAACCAGAAAGAGACCCGAGAGCGCAGACGATGAACGCGAGCAGGCCGAAGAGACCGCTCCCGGCCAGGAAGCCGAGCCTTTTATCAGCCTGAAAGAGCGGATCACGATCAACGGCGAACAGATCGGGGACACGACGGATATCACGCCCGTAAGAGACGTCGAACCGCCCGGCGCTCCGTCGGAGCCGAAGATCACGAACGGGTCTGCCATGCCGTCCTTCCTGCACGGCGTCCTCGCCGGCAAGGATACCAGGGCATCAAATGAAGGGAAGAAGCAGACCGCACCCGCACCCGACGAAAATTCGTACGCCTTCCCCGAGTTCGACGGAGAGGGCGACGTCATTCTCGCAAGCGGCGTGCAGGAAATTCTGGCGTCCGATACAGACGATGACGACGATATCCCGGAAGTCGAAGCGAAGGAGCCGAAAGAACCGGAGATCCTCGAAGAAGACGAGGAGGATGAGGACGATACCAGATATATTCCTCTCTCCGAGATCCGGGTCGGCAAGGATGGCAAGCTTTCTTATTCAGGAAAAGACCAGCCGAAAGTGAGGTCCGTTACGCTGAGGAAGAAAGCCCCGGAGAAGACCGTACCGGTATACGAAGAAGATGAGCCCGCAGAAGAAATCCCTCATGATGAACCCGCGC
Organism: Lachnospiraceae bacterium; assembly: GCA_045646565.1. GTDB lineage: Bacteria > Bacillota > Clostridia > Lachnospirales > Lachnospiraceae > Chordicoccus. The sequence continues at coordinate 539 of JAZRKZ010000200.1, read as the reverse complement.
CGGTGACCCGCAGAAATCCGAAATCATCGGAGAGCGAGAACGAAGAGGGCGTTCTCAGCATTGACTCTGAAATTAAGAGCACCGTACCGAAACAGGTGCGCTATAAGCTGCCGGGTGTCAATCTTCTGACCAAAGGACAGTCCGTGCGCGGAGATTCCAAAAAACAGCTCCTTGAGACGGCCAACAGGCTGGAGGAGATCTTCAGCAGCTTCGGCGTCGCCGTCCATGTGATCAATGTCAGCAAGGGACCGACCGTCACCCGCTACGAGCTGCAGCCCGAGCAGGGCGTAAAGGTGGCCCGGATCGTCGCCCTGACAGACGATATCAAGCTGAACCTCGCCGCCTCGGAGATCCGTATCGAAGCTCCGATCCCCGGCAAGGCAGCCGTCGGCATCGAAGTTCCGAACAAGAATCAGTCCACCGTGCATCTGCGGACGCTGATCTGCGATGAACGGTTTGTCAACGCGAAGAGCAAGCTGACGATCTGTCTCGGTGAAGACGTTGCCGGGGAAGCAGTGTACTATGACATTGCAAAGTTC
>JAZRKZ010000199.1:0-4543 GCA_045646565.1 Lachnospiraceae bacterium | reverse complement strand
TTCAATATCCTTGCGCAGTCCGGCCTTAAGGCTCATGAACAGATCGCAACGATGCCGTCTGTCCTCAACCTTGCGGCAGCAGGAGCAATGGAGCTTGACAGTGCGGCAGGATACCTGACCGGTTCCGTCAAGGGCTTTGGTGACGAATTTAATAATGCTTCTCACTATGCCGACCTGATGGCCAAGGGTGCGTCCCTCGCGAACACCGATGTGTTGGCACTCGGCGAAGCGCTCTCCCAGGGCGCGGCAACAGTCCATACTTACGGACAGAGCGCGGAAAGCACGACACTCGCCTTGCTTCGGTTGGCTGAGCAGAATGTCACAGGCGCAACAGCGGCGACAGCCATGAAGCGCGCGATGGCGGATATTTATACACCCACGGATAAGGCCGCGGAAGCCATGGAAGCGCTTGGCGTATCAGCGTACGATTCAAGCGGCAAAGCAAGAGACTTCAATACGGTTGTTGACGAGCTTAATTCTGCCATGTCAGGGATGACCGAGGAAGAGCGGAACGCAACAGCGGCGACGATCTTCACGACACGCGGCCTCGAGGCGTTCAACAAGATGACCGTATCCTCTGCAGACAAGGTGGATGAATTCTCGGAAGCCCTTGCCAATTGTGGCGGAGCTGCTGAGGACATGTACAAAAAGCAGACGGACAACCTGCAGGGCGACGTCGATATCTGGCACAGCTCGGTCGACGCGATCAAGGAGACCATTTACAGCGATTATGTCGGCGGTCTCCGAGCAATTGTGCAGGGTGCGTCCGGTGTTGCTACGGCGATCAATCAGAGTCTGAAAGATGGTGCAATCAGACGGTTCGTTACCAACGCGGGAAAATATTTTAATGTGTTCAAGATAAACGCCCAGAAGGTCGGCCTGGCGTTCGGTCGTGCGTTCTCGGCAGTCGGGAAAGCCCTTTCCAAAATTAACGGAGATTTTGGGTCTCTCAAGAACGTCAAAAGCTTTGCTGATGTATGCCATGTAGTCTCAGACGCACTTGTAGCGCTTGCCGGGTTCATCGAACAACATGCCGATACAATTGCAAAGATTATCAGCATATTGCCGAAGGTCGTAGCAGGCTTCATGGCATTCAAAGCAGTCAGCTTCGTGGCGGGCATTATCACAACGATAGGCGGCGCGATTGGTGGACTTGCGACGGGGATTGCTGGTCTTGTGGGCAATAAACTGTCAACAACTGCAACTGATATCGAGGGAGTTGGAACGGCATCCAGTACATCAACGGGGCCGATGCTTGCAGCGGCGAAATCGTTCATGATGATCGGTGCGGGCGTTGCTCTTGTCGCCCTTGGCTTTGGCATCCTTGTCCAGTCGGCTATCGCCCTTGCTTCGGCGGGCACACCGGCTATTGCAGTCATGGCCGGTCTTGTCATCGGTGTGGCGGCCCTGTCTCTCGGTATGATGGCTCTAGCTACTCATGCAGCTGCAACAGCAGCTCAGATGTCTGCAGCAGGCACTGCCTTCCTCATGATCGGTGCGGCGGTCCTGCTCGTGGCGGTCGGATTCGGAATCATGGCAGCTTCTGCAATCGCCCTTACGAATGCAGGCACGCCAGCAATAGCCATGTTCTTTGGAATGGTAGCAGTCATGGCTTTGCTCGCGGTAGGTGCGGCGGCGTTAGCACCTGCGCTTACGGCAGGTTCGGTCGGTCTGATTGCTTTTGGAGCAGCTGTTTTCATGGTCGGTGCTGGTCTGCTTCTTGCGGGCGCTGGTATTGCCCTTGTGTCGGGAACTCTTCCAACCCTTGTAGCGTATGGAACAGAAGCGGCAACGGCGTTCCTCGCAGTCGGTACGGCGCTCATTATTTTTGGGGCGGGCGCTCTGGTCGGAGGAGCAGGTGCGCTAGTTCTTGCGGCAGGCCTTATCGCGGCAGGTGCAGGCGCAGTTGTGGCAGCGGTCGGCATCCTTGCGTTAGCCGTTGGCGTTGCAGCTCTTGGAGTAGCGGCGCTTATTGCGGCAGCGGGAACCCTCGCCCTTGGCATGGCGCTCACGCTGGTGGGTTCTAATGCCACGATGGTGACGGCAGGATGTACGGCGCTGTCCGCGGGCACACTGATGCTCTCAGCGGGAATCCTGACGCTCACAGCGGCATTTATCGCGTTCACCGCCGTCATAATTGCAGTATCGGCGGCTAATGTGGCCGGCATAGCTTCCTTCGCAGGACTCGCGGCAGCTGTCACAGCATCAGCGGCAGGCATGGCGCTTCTCGCCACGGCCACAGCGGCGGTCGCGGTATCGGTCAGCTCCATCAACAGCGACGCTTCATCGGCGGCATCTGCCCTGAGCGGGATGGAGAAGTCCGTCAGTGTGGTGAGCTCGGGCGTGACTGCGCTCGGGAACACAGTCAGCAGCGTCATGTCGTCGGTTGAGAGATCGGTCAAAGGCGGATCGACCAATGCCGCCCAGGCCATCTCGAACGGCGGACAAAAGGCGACACAGGCGGTCACGCAGTCCTGTCAGTCCATCGTTCGGACGATGCAGTCAGCAGCTACACAGGCAGGGGCAGCCGGGACGCAGATGGGCCAGCGGTTCACGAACGGAATACGGAGCGGCGGCGCGGCAGCGGTCAGCGTGGCACAGAACATATCAAACAGCGCGGCAAATGCAATGCGGTCAGGCTACGGCACGGCTTACGCGGCCGGCTCATACATTGGGCAGGGCCTTGCACAGGGCCTTGCATCGCAGGCAGGCGCTGTAGCCTCTCAGGCAGCGGCTCTTGCGAACGCTGCAAATGCTGCAATTGCCGCGAAGGCAAAGATAGGATCACCGTCCAAGGTCACGGATCAGTACGGACAGTGGTATGGACAGGGCTGGATCAACGGTATCGCGAAAAAGGTGAAAGATGCAGCGCGGAAGGTCAGGGAGCTCGTAGCAGTTCCGTCGGATCTTCATGACATTCACGCCGGAAATTTTGTCGGAAGGACAGAACTTGATGAGGCATACAGCTACAGCCGGGAGCAGGTCATCATCACCAAGACATATCTTGACGGCAGGGAGATCGCACGGAGCGAGGCTCCGTATCGCAGATCTCTTGACGCGAGAGAAGCACGGAAGACCGGAAGGACGGTCATGCGTCGCGCCGCTTTTGCATAAACAGGGTAAAGGATAATTAGTATGGCTCTTTACAGGTTCACTGATACGATCGAACGAGCGCTTCGGGGGAATTACCCTTCTGAGGCGCTCAATTTTAACGGGGTATACCTTGAGGATGAAATCAGGGGATACCGAACGCTGAATGTTACCGGACGCGAAGCGTTGGACAGCGAGATAGATGTCATCGAGACGAAGGCGCGGAACGGTGCAAGGTACCGCAGCAGGCGGCATTTGCCGCGCGTCATTACCGTGAGATATCAGATTGAGGCGAAGACATCGCAGGAGCTGATGGAGAAATATAACCGGCTGAATCATTTACTTGACGCAGAAGAGGCGACGCTGATCTTCCACGATGAGCCGGACAAGTTCTTTAAAGGAACGAAGAAAAAGATGTCTCCGCCGAAAGAAGGAAGCCTCTGCACGAAAGGTGAGTTCGAGCTCTACTGCGCGGATCCGTTCAAATATTCAGTGGAGAAGCATGAAGTTAGGGCTGAAGGCGGAGCGATCACGACGCATTACCGCGGAACGGTCCCGAACCCGCCGGTCTTCCGGATCCGGGCAACGGCGGATACCGGGCGTGTGGAGTTCATGAAGGATGCGGCGATGGTCGGAATTGGAATGAGCTTTAATCTTAATGGGAATATTTCTGAGAATTCAAAAATCATATTTTCTGGATTTGATCAGCTGCATATTGCGGATCATGCACCATGCATAACCGAAACAGTTGCTATTTTTTACCAGATTGGCTATGAACAAAATTCGCTTGTCCCTCAAGATACTGAATATGTCAAAATGCAGACAACCATCATTGATGGTGATGAATGGTTAATCCCGCTGACATACCCTTACAATACAGCTGACATTATTTATCCGGACAATAGTTGCAGAGGAATCAACTTCTGGGAGGAACTTGTCGGGCAGAATGAAGATATGACTTATATTCCGCCGCCAGGACCGAATACGGATCTGTCAATCGTGGATGCTTACGACAGTTATGCGTCTTCTTACCAGGTCCGCGGGACTGGGTTACAGTATTGGCTTGCGGGGAACGGAGTGGAAAAACCAAATTTCTCATACAGCTTCGAGTCAAGGATTTACTCGGGCAATCCGGTCGAATGCGGTGCCCAGTCATTTATTGTCTATGGGGAGGGAACGAGGACGATCTACAATGATAACGATGAGGCCTCGGAAGAAACGTACGATTTCCCGATTTTTGGACTGGGGATTCGAAAGATGGCAGTAGGAACAAGCCGTCTCGAGATCAGTGTATATGTGGATGGTGCTATCGCGGATACGATCATAATGTCATCGCGTGAATCGAACGAAGTGTTCGGAAGGAATAGCCTGCCCTGCTCTTTGAGCAGGTTCGGGAAGACTTGCACACTGCGTTTGGGGAATGAGACATATACGTATTACTCCAAAAATCCAG
>JAZRKZ010000198.1:0-2437 GCA_045646565.1 Lachnospiraceae bacterium | reverse complement strand
CCACAATAGTTCCATGATAGTAACTATGAAACGTCATCAGCCTTTCACAGCGCCGGCCGAAACGCCGCCGACGATATACTTGGAAAGGAAGAGATATACGATGATGACAGGGAAGATCGAGAATGCGATGGCCGCATAGACCTGGCCCATGTCGAACTTCAGCCAGTCAGCCGCACGAAGCTGAGCAATCAGGATCGGCAGCGTCTTCATGTTCTCCCTGTGCAGGATAAGGGAAGGAGTGAAGTAGTTGTTCCAGCTTGATACGAAGGAGAAGATCGCCTGGACCGCGATCGCCGGCTTCATAAGAGGAAGAACGATGTTATTGAAAATAAAGAACTCATTCGCGCCGTCGATTCTCGCTGCCTCGAGAAGGGACATCGGGAGGTTGGACTCCATGTACTGCTTCATGTAGAAGAAGGTTACAGGAGACGCGACCGCCGGGATGATCAGCGGGATAAAGCTGTTATCAAGGCCCATCTTGTTCATCAACTGGACAAATCCGAGAGCCGTGACCTGCGTCGGGATCATCATGATCATCAGAATGAAGGTGAAGATCGCCGTTTTCCCCTTGAAGCTATAGGCCTGGATCGCAAACGCCGTCATGACCGAGAAATATGTGCAGCACAGCGCCGTGAACGCGGAGATGATCAGGGAGTTCTTCATACCCGACATCATCGGGAGGGTCCCGTGGAGCACATTATGCAGGTTCTGCATGAGGTGTGAACTCGGAATAGCCGTAAAGCCCTTGACGAGCTCACTGTTGGATCTGGTCGCGTTGATGAACAGCACATAGAACCAGAACAGGCAGAGGAAAGAGAGAATGGCCAGTACGATATATGCAATCGCGCGTCTTAAACCTACGTTTACGCCGCCTGATTTATTATCACTCATAATGCTTCCTCCTTCCTTTATTTCACTTCTTTCTGAGCAGTCGCCTTAAAGATGATCATGCTCAGAATTCCGGTGATGATCAGCAGGATGACGGAAAGGGCACCGGCCATACCGTAGTTCTTGCTGTACAGATGCTTATTCAGGTACATGATCAGCGTCATGGACGTACGGACCGGGTCACCGGAACCGTTCGTTAAGATCTGCGGAACATCGAACATCTGCAGACCGCCGATCAGGGATGTCACCATGACGTACACGAGGATCGGGCGGAGCAGCGGAAGCGTGATCTTGAAGAATATCTGCGACGATGTCGCGCCGTCTACTTCGGCCGCCTCAAAGAGTGATGTATCGATACCCATCATACCTGCCATGAGGAGGATCGTCGTATTGCCGAACCACATCAGGAAATTCATCATGGCGACAAGGCCGCGCACGCTCCAGATATGGGACATGAATTTGTAAGATTTCCGAAAAATGCCTAACCCTACCAGAATGGAGTTGACCGGGCCGGAGTCTGCGAACAGCGTGAAGAACAGCATGGCAAACGCGGACGCCATGATCAGGTTCGGCAGATAGATAACTGTTTTAAAGAACCTCTGCCCTTTGAGTCTCAGCGACGGATCCGTGAACCACGCTCCGAGGAGCAGAGAGACCAGGATCTGCGGGACGAATCCCAGTACCCACATGATCATGGTATTCTTGAAATATTTCATGAAATCGCCGCCCGTAAAGAGCTTGCCAAAGTTGGCGAGTCCGATGAAATTCGGTCCGACATGTTTGAGTCCGGACATGTAGTTTTCAAACAGGCTGTTATAAATCGTGCTCACCAGCGGAATCAGCTGGAAAACGATGAAGACGACGGCGAACGGGATGAGGAAAAAGTATCCCCATCTGTTAAAACTCGTCACCGCACTTGACTTCTTGTTGTTCATGCGTGCTCCCTCCACACTTAATTCAATAGAACCGGGAAGTGTTATCAAAAGTTCCTGCAGTCTCCGCTCCGGTCTAATTAAAAGGATGTCTGCCCGCAATGACGGACAGACACCCCTCTTTTCTGCCTAACAACTAAGCCGATTGATTCTGATATCTGTATCCAATTTCAGGCTATCCGTTTCCATTTTCCAATCGGACCGGATATCAGGCTATCCGCTCTGCTCATCAGCCAAGCTCCGGATACTTCTCAACGATAGCGGAGTTGAACTGTGCAATGGCCTCATCGTATGTTGCATTGCCGTCGAAGTAGTTCTTCATAGCTCTCTGGAACTCTTCGTTGCAGCCCTGGTCATAGATGGAGATGTTGCTCATGTCTACGATCTCAGCGCCTTCTGCAAGCATCTTGTACGGATTCTGGCCGCCAAGGATGGCATTGCCGAATTCAGCGTCATTTGCAAGCTTGTCAAGAACTTCTTTGTTGTTTACACAGTCAGAATCAGCAACTGCGATCGCTTCCATAACTTCGTTGTCGGTTGTTATTTTAAGGATGATATCCTTTACGAGTGTCGGGTTGTCTGTGCCCTGTGCTGCGCAGATCCATGTGCCGCCCCAG
>JAZRKZ010000197.1:0-5736 GCA_045646565.1 Lachnospiraceae bacterium | reverse complement strand
CCAGTGGACGTTCGACCGGTTCAAATCCTGTCGCATCGATTTTTTTATGCCTGGAAATTGCTGATAAATAAGCGGTTTCCGGGATTTTTCGATAATTCCCATAGTGCGATGGAAATAGATTATTTGGATTACCCTGGAGGTTCATTCGGAACGAAAAGCGGGACCGCCGCATATGTAGTGATGCATATGCGGCGGTCCCAGTAAAGTGGAAACAGTATATAAAGGGATTATTTAATGAACTTTACTTCCTTGCAGATCTTTTCAATCTGTTCATCTTTGCGCTTGTTATACTCTACCTTCTTTTCCTCGAAGTAGTTGCGGCCCTGGGCATCGATCGAAACGATAAGCGGACCGAACTCCTTTACCCTGCAGTTCCAGAGAGTTTCCGGCATGCCCAGATCTCTCCACTCCGCTCTTTCAATCTCCTCAACGGCGACCGCTGCGACAACGGCATTGCCGGCCGGGATGACCACATGGATGCATCCGAAATCCTTGCATGCAGCTGCTGTCTGCTCTTTCATGCCGCCCTTTCCGACGATTACGCGGACACCGGTTGTCTTGACGAATTCATATTCGAACTTCTCCATACGCATGGAGGTCGTCGGACCGACAGAGACCATCTCGAACTTATCATTTTCCAGCGGGCGAATGATCGGACCCGCATGAAGAATCGCATTATTGCGGACATCTACGGGAATCTCTCTTCCCTCTTCGACAACACGGCGGTGAGCAACATCGCGGCAGGTCGTGAGGCTGCCCGACAGATACAGGATATCGCCAATCTTAATATCAGCAAGGTCTTCAGCAGAGATAGGTGTTACCAGGATCTTTTTTCCGTTCTCATATTTAACCATTATAATTCCACCCCCGTATGTGTTGTGATTTCGTAGTTCAGATCTGCATCAAAGATGATATGGCCGCGTCTGTGGCTCCAGCAGCCTACATTGACAGCGACGCCGATCGCGGACGGATGACGGGCTGTATTCTCAATGTTGACTCCCATAACGGAGTACTTTCCGCCCATGCCCTGCGGGCCGAGGCCGATGGCATTGATACCGTCCTCCAGAAGTTTCTCCATCTTGGCTGCCCTTTCGTTCTCATTGTGAGAGCCGATCGGACGCATAAGGGCTTTCTTGGAGAGGAGCGCTGCTGTCTCTACTGAAGTTGCCACGCCGACACCTACCAGAAGCGGCGGACAAGCGTTGAGACCATAGGATGTCATGCGGTCCATGACGAACTTGGTAACGCCCTCATATCCTTCACCGGGCATAAGGACTGTCGCGCAGCCGGGAAGTGTGCAGCCGCCGCCGGCCATGTAAGTGTAGATCTCACATTTGTCAGAGTACGGAACGATGTCCCACCAGACTGTCGGTGTACCCTTGCCTACATTTTTGCCTGTGTTGTACTCGTCGAATGTCTCGACTGAATTGTGCCGGAGTGGTGTTTCAAATGTAGCCTTTACGACTGCTTCCTTTAGAAGCGCTTCCAGATCATCGATCAGCGGGAATTTCGTGCCGCACTTGACCCAGAACTGCAGAACACCTGTATCCTGGCAGGACGGACGGTCGAGCTTGACCGCCAGTTCCTGATTGCGGAACATGGTATCGTAAATGACCTTCGGCATAGCTTCGGTCTCCTTCTCCCGCAGTTCGGTAAGCTTGGCAATTACATCATCCGGCAGCTTTTTCCCCGTGAATCCGACAAATTTGGCAATCATGTCGGTCATTCTTTTGACTTGTTCTTCATGTGTCATAATAATTCCTCCAACTTTATATAATGTTTCTGTGTGCTTAGTTACCAGTTGCATATTACCTTAAGGTGTATCTGTCTCAGGATCTTAGGGCGCCTTTAGGATCCTGATCAATATGGACGTAAAATCTGTTTTACGGGTAGAACGGGAACAGGATCGGCAGCAGGACCATGCAGATCACGAAGGAGATCAGGATCAGCGGAAGTCCGGCTATGACATAATCCTTGAACTTGAATCCGCCGAGGCCGACGACCATTGTGTTGGCAGGCATTCCGATCGGTGTAGCGTATGCGCAGGAGCATGCGATGACAGTTGCTATAATCATGGATCTGGGGTCTGCTCCGAGGCTTGCAGCAAGTGAGCTCGCAATCGGCACCATCAGCGCAGTCGTCGCTGTGTTTGACATAAAGTTCGTCAGCGCGCAGCCTACGATGAAGATGACAAGGAGAAGGATCATCGGGTTCGGATTTGTTCCGAGGAAGCCTACGATCGTGTCCGCGATCAGGGCACCGGCTCCGGTAGAGTCAAGAGCTGACGCAAGGGCGAGTGAACCGCCGAAGAGCAGGACGACCTTGAGGTCGATGGATTTCAGTGCTTCTTTCTCGGTGACGACACCCGTGAGGACCAGGATACATGCTGCGATACATGCTGTTACCTGAAGCTTGATACCGATCTGATCCTCGAAGATCATGGCAAGGATACAGATGATCAGGATCGCAAGTGAGACATACTGTTTCCATTTTGGAACATTATCGAAGTTCTTTGATTCCTCTACGCTGTCCAGCTGTGTCCCTCTGGTATCCGGCAGGAATCTGTAGCCGATAAAGGCCATATAGATGATGCCTGCGACCAGCATTGGAACGCCTACCGGAGCGTACATGAAGAAGCTTGTCGGCTCGCCCATCTCCTGCAGCGCGTTGACACCCATGAGGTTGCCGGGCGCGCCGATGATGGAGAGGTTTCCGCCGAGGGCAGCCGCGAAGACCAGCGGCATCAGGAGGCGGCTTCTTGAGTAACCGGATTCATCCGCAATGCCGCATACGACCGGGATCAGAACGGCGGCCGTTCCTGTGTTGGAAAGGAAGCCGGACATGACGCCCACGATGATCATGATGGCAATGATCAGCATCCTTTCGGATTTAGCGAATTTAGTGACGACCCCGCCGATTTTATTGGCCATCCCTGTCTCAAAGAGGGCCTGGCCGACGACGAACATGCCGACGCAGAGAATGACGTTGCTGTTTATGTAACCCGCGAATGTCTGTGAGACGTCCAGAACTCCTGTAAGATTGAGGCCCAGCGCTACGATCGTGGCAGTGAGCCCGAGCGGTATCTTCTCCAGAATGAAACTTATGATGGCGAAGGCCAGAAAAAGCAATGTGATGGTTGTTTGTGACATTAAGTAATCCTCCCACTTTAAATTCGACCTCATGTCCCGAGCCTTTGGCTCTCTTTCGTTTTTGGTCTTTCTGCTTTGACGGCGGCCGCCTGTCTTTCTTGTGACTTTATTGTAAATCACTCTATATGCAAAAATCAAATTAATGAAAATTTCTTCTGTATTAAAAATTTTTATATGCAAATGTCACTCTATGCGATAGTATAAGTATATCCGGCAGGCTTCTCTCCTTCTAAGAGCGAGCGGCAGAGTTCACCTGTCACAAGGAGCATAAGGGCAAGGCCTTTTCAAAGCGACGGAGGATATACTATGACACTTGCACAGCTTCGATATTTCTGCACAGCAGCCCGCTACCACAGCATCACGCAGGCTGCAAAAGCTCTGTTCGTCACGCAGCCCACAATATCTATTGCGATACGGGAACTTGAAAAGGAATTTTCATTGACTCTATTCACCCACACCGGCAGCCAGCTATCCCTGACGGAGGAGGGTGAGGTATTCTATAATAAGGTGTCCGCCATTCTTGCCGACTGCGAGGATCTCCGGGCAGACTATGCTTCTTCCGCTTTGTCAAAGGCAACTGTCCGAATTGGGATCCCGCCTATGCTCAGCACAATTTTCTTTCCCGAACTGCTCAATGCGTTCCATGATGAGTATCCGGATATATGGCTGGAACTTCAGGAGTTCGGATCCATAAGAGCCTGTGACCTTGTGCAAAATGACATTTTGGATATTGCGCTCATAAATATGGAAATACCAAATGTCGATAAGTTCCATGCAAGGCTTCTCCTGTCGGAGCCGCTGCTATACTGTGTGGGGCGTGATCATCCATTTGCGGAAAAATCAGAGATTCGTCTGGAAATGCTGGACAAAGCCCCGCTGATCCTCTATAACCAGGACTCTGTTCAGAATCGTATCCTTCAGGACAGATTTTCGGCGCTAGATATTCAGCCCCGGGTCGTCATGCGCAGCAGCCAGATCACGACCATATTGAAGTTCATGAAGCAGGGCAGCTGCGGCTGTTTCCTCTATCAGGATATGCTCCCTCTCCTTCCCGAAATTACAGGTATCCCGCTCGTCCCGGAGATTCATACGAAGGCAGGTGTGATCTGGAGAAGAGGACGTTATATAAACAGCGGCATGCAGAAGTTCCTGAATTTCTGTGAGCATTATTACGCTCAAAAATAATCCCGCTTCTTTCTTCAAAAAGGGCTTATTTACGCGCTTTCCGGGTCCCAACAAATTGTATACAAAAAGCAATGTTCGATTCGGGAAGCAGAGTGGCGCAGAACGTCCAGTGGACGTTCGCTTTTACCCGCAGGGCACGTAGGCGCCGACCGAAAAGGAGCGGAGACCAAATTTCCAGTGGACATTTCTCTGGTTCAAATCCTATCGCAATCCTTGAAGAAAAAATATACGATTGCGGCAGATGGATTTGACGGATACTGGCATCCGGCAGACGGACATGTCGGAAAAGCGATAATTGTTTTTCCTGGATCCGGTGCAGATTATGAACTTACAAAGAAGGGGTTCAAATTCCTGAGAAATGCGGGCTGGATCGAAAACGCCGTGACATTATGGGAAAGGAATATGGAGCAATGAGCAAGATGGGATTTCAGATGATTTTGGACGAAGAAAAAGCCTATATGTTTTTTGTTTCGAATGCAGCATATGTGTGGTATATTTGATTATATAAAACACACAGAATGATAAATTTAAGGACGCCTTGGCGTTCTTGCCGCTCTGTAGTTTCAGTAGCTCACGAAATACCCGAGACTCCTATAAGGAGGCAGAACGATGATGTATCCATTTATGACATTAAATGATGAAACTGAAATAGTCCATTCAGAAATGCTTAAGGATGGAAAGGTAAAGGTCTATATAGAAAAGCCGGATGAAAAAGATTGTTTTCATCACGCTACCTGCTATTTGCCTGACTATAACTGGACAGAAGTGACAGGCTTTACTGAGGAAGAGATGGAAAAATATAAAGAAATCGTGGAGTCGACTGCTCATTTGATAATGGAGTTCTCGCAGCACGGAGGATTTGAGAATGCCTCGAATTTTTAGAATAGGCTCATACTGGGTATATTTTTGGGCGAATGAGAATGAACCGTTAGAACCGATTCATGTACATATTTCTGAAGGAAAACCAAGAGAAAACTCTACAAAAGTATGGATCACTAAATCTGGCAAATGTTTAGTAGCAAATAATAATTCTCAGATTCCCAGTCATACATTGCGTAATATTGTGAGAATCCTGGAGGCCAGAAGCGAAGAAATTACTAATGCCTGGATGGATTATTTTGGAGAAATGCATTTCTTTATCTAATGCCTTAAGTTGCCAAAAAATGCGTTTGCGTGAATTCAACGCAGCATGAAAATCAGATTGTACTTGAGCGACCACTGAGCGAGTAGCCGCTCTTTTTCAAGCCAGCTTTCCACTCCTTTCTTCAAAAATGGCCTATTTATGCGCTTTCCGGGTCCCGACAAATTGTATACAAAAAGCAATGTTCGATTCGGGACGCAGAGGGCCCTGCACGTCCAGTGGACGTGCGTTTAGGGCCGACCGAAGCGGAGCGGAGAGGGA
>JAZRKZ010000196.1:0-9392 GCA_045646565.1 Lachnospiraceae bacterium | reverse complement strand
ATGGGACTTGGATGCTATCTAGGATCCGAAGTGACCGTCCAGATCGGCATGGTAGCGTTGGCTGTCATTTTCGTGGCTTATTCTATCGGTGAAGCGGTAATAGTCATGTATCCATATCTCGATTTACCGGAAGAAACACCTGCGGAGGATGAACAGGATGGCTGTTAGGGTCGGATCAGCAAAGGGCGATGAGTACGGAAACGCTGCCGGAGGCCGCGCTGGTGATCAGACAGGAGGAGAGGTCGGGACACAAAACTGGTATCTCCATAAACTGGGATGGAACGGCATGCGGGCTAAGGACAGCAAGGTGGCTGGAAAACTGGCTTATGCGATGCAGGCAGCTTGCGACAATGATCTGATCGGCTATGATCAGGGCCAGCGGCTCACACTGTACACCGCGGCGAAAAAAGTCAATTTTGATCCAGCGAAAGTCAAGGTCACATGTGAAACAGACTGCTCAGCACTTGTGCGTGTATGCCTGGCATATGCCGGCATCATGGTGGAGGACTTCTATACAGGCAATGAACTGGATGTCATAATGGCGACCGGGAAGTTTACAAGGATCCCGGCAGCGCAGCTCACATCATCAGCATATGCTCGAAAGGGCGATATACTGGTGACCAAAGTGAAGCAGCACACCGTCATTGTATTGGACGACGGATATAACGCGCCTGCGACAACGACAACAAACGACACACCAACCACAAACGGCAACCTGTCAAAGGCAGTCAAGTGGACAGGCACAATCACTAACTGTTCATTCCTGAATGTCAGGGAATGGGCAGGGAAAGAAAACAAGACAGTATCATTCTCACCATTACCAGCTGGAACAAAGGTCGGGATCTGCAGCGAGATCAAGGCTGATGATGGATCCGCCTGGTATTATGTAAATTACAAAGATCGCTATGGGTTTATCGCGGCGAAATCATCGTCGTCGGGATTGCCCTATGTGATATAGGTTCTCTTTTTCACCTCCTTTCTTCTTTAGGATAGAGCCGTGGTCATGTATGCTTGGGATGTGTGACCGCGGCTCTTTTTATAATGGGATACAGCGTCCCACGGCCAACCCACAGCCTTTTTTGTGTGGACTTTTTGTGTGACCAAGGCACCAAAAAGATGGTTTTTTAGGCTAATATTTTAGATTAAGTGAATAATATGTTGTGCCAGCAAACCCGCATAAATTCAATAAAAAATGGGAAATCAGCATGTTCACTGACTTCCCTCTTTTCGTGGAGATAATGGGATTCGAACCCACGGCATAAATCGTATAAGCCGCGTATTTACTGGATATTTGGATGAGCGTGTGACCAAGATTGTGACCATGGGTAAAAGTAACGAAAATCCCATTATTTGTTCAACAATTTATCAAAGTGCTCGTTGGAGACTTTCGCGAACTTCTTCCTCTGATCTTCGAGTGTTCTCCGGTACACTTTCTTGAGTACCGTATCTGTTTTCCAGCCGCCGTCCATCATGATGTACTGATCAGGGATGCCCATAGCATGCCTGATCGATGCGGAGTATGCACGCAGGTCATGGAACCGGAAGTGAGGCAGTTTGGCAGCGGTCAGTGCGTCGTCAAAGGCCTTGGTTAGTGCGTTCGGCGTATGAGGATAGATCCGGTCGGATGCGCTGCGGTCAGCTGTGATGATCTTGATCACTGCCGGCGGCAGGGTGACGGTCCGCACACTGGAAGCTGTCTTCGGCGCTTTCAGGACAAAGTCCTTTCCGGTCCATGCGTATGCCTTGTTGATCGTTACAACATTACGCTTGATATCCGAACGAAGCAGGGCACTGACTTCTCCACGACGCAGGGTGCCAAAGGCTGCCAGTAGGACTGCACGTTCCAGATCAGTTCCTTTGATAGATTTGAGCAGCTTCTTTATATCTGCATCGGTCGGAGTGTAGTAGTCGACTTCCTTCTTTTCGGGAAGACGCACGAAGAACTGCGTGCTGGGAATGACAGCGCGCACGGCGGGAATAAGGATCCCATATGCATTGCGTACCGTCTTCGGCGTGCGACCGACAGAATAGGAGTCTATCCAGTCCTGCACGATCTCACTCGTCAGATGGTGCACAGGAATATTCTCGATATCTGAAAATGCGCTTTTTGCATACGACTTATAAGAAGTAAGCGTAGATACGGACACACGGTCTTCGCGGCTCTTTATATATTTGTCGATAGCAGTTTTAACGGTTATACGGTCCTTGCCTTTGGCATTCCTCTCGATCTGCCTGGCAAGGGTCTCACATTTGATACGGCCGTCTTCGGAAGGATCATCTACCGTAACGGATTCCATGATCTTCTTCCTCTTACCGTCTATTTTTTCATCTCCGACGTATACCTGGCATCGCCAGGATCCGGAAGGGAGTTTCTTTGCCTTGGGCATGGGGGATCTCCTACAGCATCGTTTCCCATTGTTCGGGAAAGCCCAGATGTTTCTTTAAAGCAAAAGGATAATTGGAGAAAGCGTTCTTTAAATCATTTGTCATCGATTTTTTAAGTTCATTAGTTGGCAGAAGATTATAGATCGCTATTACAAATGCAAATGGTGAGGTATTGCATATGCCAGGATACCGCTTTCTGTTTATCAGGACGGGGCAGGCCATTAATGAGCGATTATAGAAGCGTCCTCCATGAGCTGCAACATTCCGGCAATAAGAACAGCATTGAAGCCAGTTTTCAACGTATTTGCGGTTGTGCCCAATATATTTTTTCGAGAAATCAATACGATCCTGCAATTTCATGTTTTTGAAAAGCTTTGACAGGGTCCCTGCGGAAGTGACCTCTATTGCGACCCATAGAGGAAATACATTGTTCAAGTGATTTTTATGATGCTCTATAAATAGATCGTCTGACCTTCGAATTAAATTATCTAACTCAACAATAAAACTACTATGACGTGATGGATTTTCAAAGTTTGATGTGAATAGATAACCTAACGGGCCGTATTTGTGTGAATGAAAATGCGCAATGTAACTGCGAAAAGCGACCTCGACGTGAAGACAGTATTTTAACAGAATGCGACGAATCTCCATATCGAAAGAATAAAGATCGTATATATTCTCAAAAGTAACTCCTGGATAAAACTGATCATTTTTCCGTAATGTCAGAGAATATGCACTGAAACGGTAATAATTTATACGTTTAAGTACAGAAATAGCAAAGCTGTGATCTTTAATAATCAATCCTCGACTCTCGAGAAGGTTGACTTGTTGATCATAGGTGAGAAACGGTTTAGTTGTTCCGGTATTAAGCATAGACACTCCCTTTTAGACGACAAAATACCCACCTTGTTACGCGTACTCCTAAGAGCATAGGCTTGGTGGGTTCCGTTGATAACACTATACCAAGCCTAAAATATAATTTCAATTACGAAAAATCAAAATTTTTGTGAACATTTTACAATTTGCGTGCGACCCTTACGAAACCGACGAACCCACCACCTGTCCATCGCCTTTTTGTCTCTCGTCCATTCCAAGGGTCCGCTTCACTATGGCGCGATCCAGATCGTCGGCTGTACGGTAGCGGTGTATGATCTCTTGCTCTTCCGGATCTGTGAGAATCATCTGTTGAGCGGTTATTTCTTTTGTATCATACATTGGGACATCAAATCCCATAAGCCAAACAGGACTCACACCGAGAACTTCGGCCATCTTGCCAGCACTTACATTAGAAGGTGCGTGCGTCCCATTAACGTATTGGCTGATGGAGACTTTGCTAACATTTGATTGATCAGCAAGATCCTGCGCTTTGATTCCTTTTCTCTCAAGAGCAAGGATAAGTCTTTTTGCCGTTTCTGCGTTTTTCATAGGAAAACCTCCTTTTGCGCAGATTTTAGCATAGCGGCATTTAACAATCAATAAATTAGTTAAAAAAAGTTTAACACATGTATTGACACGGGGCGGCGTGGGTGCTATATTTGCTTTGAAGTTAAACAGAGCTTAACTATCTTGAAAGGAGGACAAGGATGCCATACACGTACAATAAGCTTCGCGGACGGATAATTGAACTGTTCGGAACGCAAGAAGAATTTGCCCGTAATCTCGGTATTTCCAAGAATTCACTTTCACTGAAAATGAATGGCAAAACGAGCTTTTCACAGGCTGACGTCATTAAGTGGAGTGAACTTCTGAAGATTGATACTAGCGAGATCGGGCAATATTTTTTTACCTGAAAGTTAAACGAAACTTAACTTTGGAAGGGTGAGTAGTAAATGAACGGATATGACACGAATGAAGACGAATGGCTGGAAATACTGGGAGTCATATGTGGGGTTATTACAGGGATCCTGATAGACATCATCATATTAAGCCTCTGGCTATGAGATAGATGATGAGCTCTGGCAAAAGCGTTGCGCCTATACCGGCAATAAATCCCCATAAGAAACGACGTGTTATTGCATCGAAGAAAAACGCTTTTCGATGAAGAAGCTCAGGAGCGATCTGGAAATCGACAGATTCTCCAAGCGTCCAGAAAGTATGCCGGATCAGTCCATTGGATTCTAACCTTTTCAAGGATTCGTAGACTTCAGATGCAGGAACATCCAAACAAGCGGAAGCTTCATTGGCAGACAGAAAAGAATCACCTTTGTGATATCGGAAAAAGGTCTCGTAGTCCTGTGAAAGACGAAGGATAGAGCGGCAGACTTTTCGATCGATAGAAATCATTTTACACCTCCCTAAGGAGAGCATACCACACAGAACGGAGGAGAGGAAGATGCCTAGGCTCAGGCCAATAACGCGGGCAGATAAATATCGCAGGATCCTGTTCGAGAGAACAAAGGTCCGGATCCCGGCTACGGAGATCGCGAGAGTAATAGGCAAATGCCCGCAAACAGTACGTAACTATATTAAGAACCCGGAGACGATGCCGTTGGACGTACTGATCAGATACGCGAATGCGGTCGGGATCACAGCGGAAGAGTGGGACCAGCTTCGGAAAGTAGGGGGTTAAACATAACAATGGGGGAGAACATCTTTACGGCCTTTGTGGCAATCATTGCGCTTTTCTGCGCCTGCTGCCTGGATTCTGATCAGTGGCAGCGGTTCCTATTTATTTTTATAGTCTGCGTCGGATGGATAGTCATCTGGCTTATCCGGCATGACTGCTTGTACATTGAGTGAGGTTCGGCCATGAGGCGGACAAAAGAAATGAGCGCCGGGGAGAGGCGCCCAAAAGGGGTTCATTCCTGACGGAATAAAGTTTACATAAAGTATATCAGGAATGACCGGGAAATGCAAGAAAATAGGGCGTTAGCAGGGCCCTGGATCACGTTCATAAACATATTAAAGTTAGGACCGGTCAATGGCGTATAAGAAGAAAGTCTGGCGCTTCGAGAATGCTGTGGAGGTGATGGAGTATCACACAGGCAGATACGGGGCACCGGGGCAGAAGAGACGGGCAAGGGCGAGGCCGACGCCGGAGGAGACGGCCAGGTACAACCAGAAGAAGAAAGAGGATCACTGCAGGCATAAGCTGCGGGCGAACTTCAGAGAAAACGATCTGTATGTGACACTGACCTACGCGAAGGAGCTCCGGCCTCCGGACATGGAGAAGGCGAAGAAGGACTTTGGAAAGTTCATAGGGAAAGTGGCGAAGGAGTACAAAGCGATGGGGATCCGGCTGAAATGGATCCGGAACATCGAGGTCGGCACGAAAGGGGCCTGGCATGTACATCTGGTAGTCAACAGGATCCGGGAAGCGGACGTCATCATGAGAAGGCATTGGACGCATGGAAGGATCTGGTACGAGCTTTTGTATGAGAAGGGCAACTTCCGGGACCTGGCAGCCTATATGACCAAAGGCCCGCGGACGGATCCGCGTCTGCGTGAAGCAAACTATTCGACGTCGAGGAACCTTCCTGTTCCGGATCCGGAAGAGAAGCTGATCGTAAGATGGGACACCTGGAAGACGGAACCGGCGATTCGGAAGGACCAGGCGAAGGAATGGTACCTTGACAGGGACTCATTTTTCCAGGGAGTGACGAGGTACGGATTCGTATATCGGCAGTACACAATGCTGCGGTACAGACGGGAGTGAAGAAGAAATGTGGAACACGAACAAGGATCGTGAGAAAGAGATCTGGATCAATCTGCAGGATCTGATCGACGGATTGAAACAGAGATCCGTGCCCAGCTGGGTGACAAGTGAAAGGCTGATCATCCAGTCGGATCTTATGAAGATCGTAAAAGACTGCAGAAAGATGGAGGCTTGAAAATGAGCAGGATGAGCATAAACGAAACGATCCAGCATATGGGATCCTGCAGATTCTGCGGACAGATGAGAACCATGGAATACACACAGGATGAACTGCTGGAACGAATCCGTCAGACAGGTCTTGAAGCAGCAGATATCGCAGACGAAGATGCCACAATGCTGTGCCGGTGCCAGGGCGCTGAGGAAGCGCGTGTGCGGGCTGCATCCCTGGACGGCTGCGATCAGATCATCGAGGAAATGTTCCGGGAATCGTATCCGGAGTTGGCGGACCTGATGCAGGAAGCCAAGGGAATCGTATACGGCGGAAAGGTCGTAAAGAAAGTGACAGTTACACTTCCTGAGGGAGAAGGGATCGGAATGATCTCTTACGGCAAGGATGGATTGAGCGTGGAATTCAAGAAGACGCTGCGCACATCTGCCAGCACGGGATTCTGATGGGAGAGCAAAGGAGAATAGCATGATGGACAATTTTGATTTCCGAATTGATCCGAGATTATTTGAATCTTCGGACGATCCGAGCAAAGCGATGATGAGCCAGATAAGAGAAGCACAGCAGGCACAAGCATTCGAGAATGGAAGGCGTGTCGGATTCGACGAAGGATTCGCTGCCGGCATTCTCCAGGGCAGAAAAGAGGAGCAGGAAGACTTCTTTGATTACTTCTACAGCAGGTATAAGGGAGACAGGTCATGATCTGGAAGAAGACGGGACGCGCGGTCATGGGTACCGGAGAATCAACGACATACTACGAGTCCGATGACGGGCGATTTCGCATCGAGAGCCGCAAGAGGAATATACTGCACGCGAACCGCGATGGTTACTGGCAGCACACTTCCTACTTCCTAATCCGGGAAGACGGCAGCGAAAAGGAATACTGGTCGCTGAAAGACGCAAAGGAGGCAGCGGTATGCAGAATATATAAGTGATCGTTAAGTTCCCTGACGACAGAATCGGACATGAGATGGAGATCCACAACGACCTCAAATCGCTGCAGGCGATCGTGGGAGGCAACATAGAAACTGTGACTATAGCTGACGGATCCGACAGGATCGTCCTGATCATGAATGAAGACGGCAAGTATATGCTCCTGAGAGAGAACTTCTGGATGCCGATCGGAGGACGCTGGGATCTGATCGTCGGGCCGGTGATCATATGCGGAGTATCAGGAGAAGAGTTCGCGGATGTGCCGATAGATCTGAACGCATGGCAGCGACTCCTGGAATCATGGAGGGACTGACATGAACAAGGGCCAGATGATGCAGCGGGAAAAGATGGAGAAGCAGACGAGGGAGAATATCCGTCTCAGATCCGGAAGGGAAACAGAGATCTCTCAGTACCGGAGGAAAGCACATGAAAAGCTGACAGAGCTGCCATTCCATCTGACAGGAGGAAAGAAATGACGATCGATATCATCACGAAGGCAGGCATACAGGTTGGCGTCAGCTTATCGCCGCAGGAACTGGCAGGGAATGCAGTGCTGCTCGATTTCCTTCGGCAGCTGCTCGGAATGCAGGCGCAGGATGTGCAGCAGACAAAACTATCGCCGAAAAAGGAACCGAGGAAGAAAAAAGGACGGCCGCCTGTTATTGACTACGGAAAGATCGGAGCTTTGTGGGAAGCAGGCTGGTCGGCGGAGAAGATAGCAGATGACATTAATTGCGATACAGAGATCGTGATCGAATACCTGGAAAGAGAGAATCTGATATAGCAACGGTATAGCATAACTATAGCAGGCTTAAACGGAGTGATCCGTTAAGCAGGGCGGCACGGAGCAAATCGCACACACCCCTATTATCCATGGCGACTCCACCCCTCAATATAATCTCCCCGCTCCGTGCCGTCCGATAAAGGAAGGAGAATCTATGAATGATTGTATAAGCAGACAGGCGGCAATAGAAATAGCATCGGATAAGCGGTGCGGAATGAATTTCTTTGACCCATCGGAGAAAGCGATATACGAAGTCTTGAGCGATGTTATACACGATTTAATTAGTCTGCCATCCGCACAGCCAGAGCGGTGGATTCCTGTGACGGAAAGGCTGCCGGAATGCGACAGCAAAGTCCTTTGCCAGACTATGACCAAGAAAGGCATACCGGGATTCGTCATCGGCTACTACGATTTCGACAGATGGTGTTGCGGAATGAACAGCAATGTCATCGCATGGATGGAACTTCCTGCACCTTATGAGGACTAACAAATGACAGCGAAGCAGTATCTCAGTAAAGCTCATCACATTCATCGGCAGTGCGAGAGCCTGGAGCGCAAGCTGATCATGCTCAGGTCAAAGGCGGAAGGACTGGGCGCCGTCAGGTATGACGCGGATAAGGTGAAGACGACACCGGGCAACTCAATGGAGAATGCGCTGGCAGAGCTGGTAGATGTGGAGATGATGTATAAGAACCTGATCGTCAAATATAACAGGGCGATCATTACCAGATCGAAGCAGATACAGAACATGAGCAATCAGACGTATGCTGAGATACTGAGGCTTCGTTATTTGGAAGAAGACAAGGACGGCCGGCAGCTTACACTGGCAGAGATCTCGCAGGAGATGGGATACAGCATCGGAAGGACCGAGCATTTGCACGGCGAAGCTTTGAAAGCATTTGAAAAGCAGTATCTTAAAAGTTAGCAGGTTTTAGCAACAGGGTCAGTGCTATGATGTTATAAGGCAAAGTGACACGGTAAGACACGCACGCATACCCACACGGGCCGGGGACTCGCTCCCCGGCTTTGCTGTTCAGCAGGGGAAAGTATGAACATAGTTTACGCAATGACACGGAACGTGTATGAATGGATCCTGCCGTCGCTCAGATCTCTGGCGGAATATAATCACGACACCCGCGTATTTATTCTGGCAGAAGACGATGCGCTGCCGTTCAAGCTGCCGATGCCGGCAGAGGTCATAAACATTTCAGATCAGACAGTATTCCCTTCGATTGCGGAGAACAGGACGAAAGCATTCGGTGGATTCATTAATCATCTCAAGGTCTGTTACTCGGAGATACTTCCTGTGGACAAGGTGATCCATCTGGATATAGACACGATCATATGCGACAGTCTGCAGGGATTGTGGGACACGAATGTGGAAGGCAGATGGTTCGCCGCGGTACCGGAACGTCAGATGTGGTACAGGCCGTTTGGCGAATACTATTACAACATGGGTGTCGCTCTTC
>JAZRKZ010000195.1:0-9152 GCA_045646565.1 Lachnospiraceae bacterium | reverse complement strand
AAATTCAGCCTCGGTTTTGTCAACCAGAGATAGAATATCTTCCGCACGCTCCCTGAGAAGCATCCCCGCCTCTGTCAGATGGATGCTGTAATTTGAGCGGACAAAAAGCTTGGTTCCAAGCTCCTCTTCAAGGGTAAAAATGTTCTTCGAGATCGATGACTGCGAGGTATGCATGAGCTCCGCAGCTCTGGACACATTCTCGAGCTTGGCTACTATTGCGAAATATTTCAGATTCTGTATGTTCATGGTGTCTGAATTATATTCTTCGCTTATTCCAAAAAGCAATATAGAACACCGTTTCCGATATTATTTTACGGAATAATAATGTATTAAAATCAAGATGTAGATATTGTGTCATTTTCTCATTATCAAAAAGGGAGGTGAAGGGCCTTTTTTGTGCCCGCGATATTATGAAACAGTTAGTTATCAAGCCGGAAAAGTGCATCGGCTGCCGTACATGCGAACTCGCATGTTCATTCGGCCACTACGGTGAATTCAATCCGAAGTACGCCAATGTCCATGTGTTCGAGTACGAGAAAGCTGCTGTCGCTATTCCAATGATGTGCCTTCAGTGTGAGGAGCCTTCATGCATGAAGGTATGCCCTGTCAAGGCCATCTCTCGCGATGCGAACAACGCAGTTGTCATCAACTACAACAAGTGCATCGGCTGCAAGATGTGCGAAAATGCATGCCCTCTCGGCAACATCTCGTATCATCCTACTCTTAAGAAAGTATTCAAATGTGACCTCTGCGACGGCGACCCTAAGTGCGTCAAGTTCTGCCCTGGTCACGCTCTCGAATTTGTCGATACGGATGCGATCCACGACAAGAGAGCTGCAGTAAGTGAAAAGTACAGAGATCTTATCGGAGAGGAGGCGTAGAGATGAATAACGGATATGTTGGAAAGATCCTCCGCGTCAATCTTGAAAGCGGAAAAATCACAAAAGAGCCTCTCAACGATAAAAGCGCTCATGATTTCGTAGGTGCAAGAGGTCTGGGAACCAAGTATTTCTGCGATGAGTGCGACCCTAAGTGCGATGTGTTCGGACCGGGCAACAATCTCATCTTCATGACAGGACCTCTGACAGGAACATTCGCAACATCAGGCGGACGTTACAATGTCATCTGCAAGTCCCCTCTCACAGGAACAATCGAAGCTTCCAACTCGGGCGGACACTTCGGTCCTGAGCTCAAATATGCCGGATATGACGGCATCATCTTCGAGGGAATTTCAGAAAAACGTGGATATCTCTACATCAATGATGATTTCGTTGAGCTGAGAGACGCAGAAGCGATCTGGGGTTCGGGCGTAATCGACGCTACGGAAGCTCTCTATGCTGAGTGCGGTGAGAACTTCAGAGTAGCAACCATCTCCAAGGCTGCTGAAGAAGGTGTACTCTTTGCAGGTATCATGAACGACAAGCACCGTGCTGCCGGAAGAGGCGGTACAGGCGCCGTAATGGGCTCAAAGAAGCTCAAAGCTATCGTTGTCAAGGGAACAAAGTCCGTCAAGGTCGCTCATCCTGACGCTTTCTTCCAGGAGTGCGTAGACGCAAGAGCAACACTCGCGGCACATCCAGTAACAGGTGCGGGACTCGGACAGCTCGGAACTATGATCCTCGTAAACATCGTAAACGGTGTAGGCGGACTTCCGGTCAACAACGGACGTGACGGCGCGCTCTTCCCGCAGGCTGATGATATTTCCGGCGAGACGCTGGCGGCAAGACATCTTATCCGCAACAAAGGATGTTTCGGCTGCTCGATCGGATGCGGCAGACTGGTTGATATCGCTTCCGGTGCTTTCAAGTCCAGAGGTGAAGGTCCTGAATACGAAGCCGGCTGGTCGTTCGGCGCGGACTGCGGCGTAAGTGATATCGGCGCGGTATGTAAGGCCAACTTCCTGTGCAACCAGTACGGTCTCGACCCGATCACGATGGGTGCTACAGTGGCATGCGCCATGGAGCTTTTCGAAATGGGCTGCATCAAAGAGGAGGAGATCGGATTCCCGCTCCGCTTCGGCGATGCGCAGGCGATGGTCGATGCGACCGAGATGACCTGCAAGGGCGAAGGCTTCGGT
Organism: Lachnospiraceae bacterium; assembly: GCA_045646565.1. Taxonomy (GTDB): domain Bacteria; phylum Bacillota; class Clostridia; order Lachnospirales; family Lachnospiraceae; genus Chordicoccus. The sequence continues at coordinate 7,075 of JAZRKZ010000195.1, read as the reverse complement.
AAGATCTTGGGACTCGGTTCTTACCGTATGGCAGAGAAGTACGGTCATCCGGAACTGTCAATGTCCGCCAAGAAGCAGGAAATGCCGGCTTACGCCGGCCGAGCGATCCAGGGTATCGGCCTCAACTATGCTACCTCCAACAGAGGCGGCTGCCACGTCAGAGGCTACATGATTTCTCCTGAGGTACTTGGTATTCCTATGGCGATGGATCCGCTCGTAACAGAGAACAAGGCTTCCATGCTCAAGGTCTTCCAGGATCTGACAGCACTTTGCGACTCCTCCGGCATCTGCCTCTTCACGACATTCGGTCAGGGTCTTCCGGAGATCGCCGCGATGCTCCGCGAGGCTTGCGGATGGGAAGAATCGGATGAGGATATCCTGCTGAAGGGCGAGCGCATCTGGAACCTGGAGAAGAAATTCAATATTGTAGCGGGCGTTGAGAAGGATACGCTTCCGCCGCGTCTTCTCAGAGAGAAGCTGCCGAGCGGACCTGCTGAAGGAAGAGTCAGCCAGCTGCAGACCATGCTCAAAGAATACTATGCAGTCCGCGGATGGGATACCGAGGGTATTCCGACCAAAGAAAAGGATGCTGAGCTGGGCCTTTAAGCGTATAATTATCATAAAGTGAGTTGATGAATCTGGTAGGAGCGGCTTGCCGCTCCTGCCTGATTATGGGGGCCTAAGATCATGATCGTTAAATTTTTCGCATATTACAGAGATCCCGACTTTGCAGGCTGTAAGGAAATGCAGTGGCCGGAAGAAGCCGGCTCTGTCTACGAACTATGTCATCAGATTTCGGACCGCTTCGGGCCGAAATTTCGGAATGAACTGCTGACGCCCGACGGAGAAGCGGTTTCGGAGAGATCAATTATCCTGGTCAACGGGCGCCGCATTGAGTTCCTGAACGGCATCCATACGACCCTCAAAGAGACTGATACAGTACAGGTATTCCCTGTCGTTGCAGGAGGGTAACTGCACATTGTCGTTCAACAGTCTCCGTATTCCCTGTCGTCTGCAGGGATAACAGAAAGGCAGGTATTCACAATTGTCTGTAAGTAAAGAAAAAATCGATGAGATTCTGCATATGTATCCTGCCGACCGGCACTACAGCCTGGCGATCATGCAGGACATGCAGCATGAATTCCAGTATATTCCAAGAGAAGGACTGGAGGCATTGGCAGTTTACCTTAATGTGCCGCTGTCCTCTCTTTACTCCATGGCTACGTTCTATAAGGCCCTGTCTCTTAAGCCGAAGGGCAGACATATCATCAAGTTGTGCGACGGGACCGCATGTCATATCCGTGGATCCATGACGCTTGTCGAGGGTGTGACCAGAGTTCTCGGCATATCCGACGGAGAGACCACAGAGGACGGACTCTTCAGCCTCGAGCTTGTGAACTGTCTCGGTTCCTGCGCGCTGGCGCCCGTTATGGTCGTGGACGACACGTATTACGGGAAAATGACCATGGAAAAACTTCCGGGTGTTTTGGAGTCTTATAGAAAGGAGGGATAACAGATGAAAACTGTTCGCATATGCTGCGGCACGGGCTGTCTTGCAAATGGCAGCGCCAAAGTCGCAGATGAATTCGAGCGTCTCCTTGGCCAGGGTGATTTTGATGCAAATGTCGAATGCGATATCAAACGAACCGGCTGCAACGGTTTCTGCGAGAACGGACCGCTTGTCACGATCCTTCCTGACGAGATTTCCTATTACCATGTAAAAGTATCCGACGTAAAAGACATTCTTGAAAAGACGGTCAGGAACGGAGAGCTTATTAAAAAGCTCCTGTACAAGAATGATAAAGGTGAGTTCGTAAAGAGCCAGGATGAAAATCCGTTCTACGCGCCTCAGATGAAGATCGCGCTCAGGAACATCGGAAAAATCGACCCGTCAGAAATACAGGATTATATTGCGCACGGGGGCTATGAGGGGCTTAAGAAAGCCCTGTCGATGACGCCGGAAGAGATCATCGGAGAGGTGGAAGCTTCGGGACTTCGGGGCCGCGGCGGAGCCGGTTTTCCGACAGGCCGCAAGTGGCGCACGGCGCTTGGCTATGACAATTTCCCGAAATACGTAGCCTGCAACGGTGATGAGGGAGACCCGGGCGCGTTCATGGACAGATCCATTCTCGAAGGTGATCCGCACAGTGTGGTCGAGGGTCTTGCGATCTGTGCGCTGGCTATAGGTGCGCAGCAGGGTTACCTGTATATCCGTGACGAGTATAATCTCGCAGTGCATAATGTGAAGCGGGCTCTCGCGGATGCCGAAAAGGCCGGATTCATCGGCGACAATATCTGCGGCAGCGGCAGAAAGCTGCATCTTGAAGTGGTCCGGGGCGGCGGCGCTTTTGTCTGCGGTGAGTCAACTGCTCTTATGCAGTCCGTTGAGGGCAAGGTCGGAGAACCGCGCGCGAAATACATTCGTTCCGTTCAGAGAGGTCTGTGGGATCAGCCGACCGTTCTCAACAATGTTGAGACGCTTGCCAATGTCCCGTATATCATCAGCCACGGCGGAGCGGCCTATGCCTCCGTCGGAACGGAAAAGAGCAAGGGCACCAAGGTATTTGCCATGGTCGGCAAGGTCAATCGGACCGGTCTTGTAGAAGTCCCAATGGGGACCACTCTCCGGACCCTGATATTCGAGATCGGCGGCGGTCTGAAGGGCGGCCGTCCGTTCAAGGCAGTGCAGACCGGCGGACCGTCGGGCGGCTGTATACCGGAAAGCCTGCTCGATCTTCCGGTGGATTTTGATACGCTCAAGGAGTACGGAGCCATGATGGGCTCGGGCGGTATGATTGTTATGGATGACCGCAGCTGCATGGTCGATGTGGCAAGATACTATGTCAATTTCCTGTGCGGCGAATCCTGCGGAAAGTGTACGCCCTGCCGTGAAGGACTCAAACAGATGCTGGCGATCCTGACTGATATATGCGAAGGCCGCGGCAAAATGGAAGACCTGGATCTTCTTGAGGCTCTGGGTGAGACGATGATCGACTGCTCGCTCTGTGCCCTCGGAAAATCCGCGCCGAATCCGGTGCTTACGACACTCAAGTATTTCAGGGATGAGTATGAAGCGCATATTCTGGAACATCGCTGTCCAGCCGGAGTCTGTAAAGCGCTTACCTCGTTCAGGATCGATCCGGATGTCTGCAGAGGGTGTACTTCCTGCGCGAGAGCATGTCCTGCCGGAGCAATCAGCGGAACAGTCAGGAAGCCTCACAGCATTGATCCCGCTAAGTGTATTTCCTGCGGAAGCTGCCGCGAGGCGTGCCGTTTCGATGCAGTGCTCACAGAAGGGAGGCGGACAAAATGATCATCAAAATCGATGGGAAAGAATGTACCTGCGAAAAGGGTGAATTTCTGCTGACAGTAGCGCGTCGCAACGGGATCCTGATCCCTACGCTGTGCCACCATGACTCTCAGGAAGAGGACATGGGAGCCTGCAGACTCTGTATCGTGGAGGTCAATGACCGGGGCAGAAAGAGCGTTGTGGTCTCATGTGTGTATCCCGTGAACGGCGAGATCGAGGTGGAGACCAACAGTGACAGAATTGTCCGTGAGCGCAGGATGATCCTGGCGCTTCTGGCAAAACGTGCACCGGAGAGTTCTGTGATCAAAAAGATGTGCAGCTTCTACAAGGTGCCCGAGATAGAACGGTTCGTCAGAACCGACGGCGAGAAATGCATCATGTGCGGCCTGTGTGCCAGAGCGTGCAGCTCACTGTCTGTCGGAGCTATCTCTACCGTTAACCGCGGAATTACGAAGATGATTTCCACGCCGTACGGTGATCCGAGCAGTGTCTGCATCGGATGCGGAGCGTGCGCTAAAGTGTGTCCGACGGATGCAATCGAGGTGAAAGAGGACTATTATACTCGAACAATCTGGGGAAAGACATTTGATCTTGTTCACTGCACTCGCTGCGGAGCTGTCATAGGAACCAGAGAGCAGATTGAGGAAGCGGCCCGTCGAAGCGGCAATGAGCCGGAGACCCTGTGCGATAACTGCCGCAAGGAGCGGATGGCGAAGGTAATGGCCGACACATTTGGCTTTATTCCGGAGTAGCTTCAGCGATGACATCTTCAACTTAAGAGGCGATCTCTTCTTCGTTAATGATTTTGTTCTCTTCCATAATAATTTCCTTACAGGAATATTTCATTGTTTTGTTATAAACTGCAGATGTACTAAATCGATCAGCGAAAGCGAGAATTGAGTGGTAACATGGTACATGTTATTGTAAAATATAATTGTTATTGAGCATTTTGTTGCGCCGCAGGCAGCCATTCCGCCGCGGCTGACAATAAAGCAGGAATTTATCAGGAGGAGACAGAGTATATGAATAATTTTATACAGTATACACCGACAAAAGTAGTTTTCGGCAAAGGCACGGAGATGCAGGCAGGCGAGCTGATCAAAGCGGATGGCGGCAGCCGTGTATTTGTAGTCTATGGCGGCGGCAGCGCAGTTAAGAGCGGACTGCTTGGCCGCGTGACAAAATCCATCGAGGATGCCGGCCTTGCGGCTATGACTTATGGCGGCGTCAAGCCCAATCCTACGCTGGCACATGCGGAGGAAGGCGTCCGCCAGGCCGTGGAATTTGGTGCGGATTACATTCTGGGCGTAGGCGGCGGCAGTGTTATTGATACTGCTAAGGCGATTGCCCATGGAACGTCCCATCCCGATGCAGCACTCTGGGATATCTGGTTCAAGAAGGTCAAGATCACAAAATCTCTGCCGATTGCCTGTGTGCTGACCATCGCGGCAGCCGGCTCGGAAATGTCCGCGGACTCGGTCCTGACGAATGAAGAGAACGGCAAGAAGAAGGGCTTCGGCACGGATCTGAATCGCTGCAGATTCGCCATTATGAACCCTGAGCTTCTGCCTTCTGTTCCGGACTATTACTTCTTTGCAGGCGTCGCTGATATCATGATGCATACTATGGAACGCTATTTCATCCCGGGAATCAAGTGTGAACTGACAGATGAGATCGCGGAAGGCCTCCTGCGTACGGTCATTAAGAACGCCAGGATCGTGAAAGAGAACCGCAATGATTATGACGCCAACGCTGAGATTATGTGGGCAGGAGCTCTGTCCCATAACGACCTGACGGAATGCGGCAGAGGCAAGGACTTCTCGGTACATAAGCTTGGCCAGCAGATGGGCGGCATGTATGACCTTGTCCACGGCGCGACCATAACCGCGGTCTGGAGCGCATGGGCAGCATATCTCTATAAAGACTGCCCGTCCAGGTTCTCTCAGTATGCCCGCAAGGTATGGGGCGTGACAGAAGAGGATGATATCAAGGCTTCAGAGGAAGGAATCCGCAGAACTGTTGCTTTCTTCCGCGAGATCGGCATGCCGGTATCCATTAAGGAGATGGGCATTACCCCCACGGAAGAAGAGCTTGACCAGCTGTCGCTGGAGGCTTCCTACTTTAAGACTATTACAATTACCAAGATCAAGCCGGTAGATTACGAAGGCATCAAGGAAATGTATCATATGGCTATGGATGGCGTAGAGGTCTGAAACAAACGTTGAATTTGGATTAGAGCTTCTGCACGATCGCATATACTATCATCTTTGACAGGAAATGCGGAAGGACCTTTTTGCAAAGGTATCTTCCGCATTTTTTCGCATCGCGCAGGATGGGTGGGTCAAGCTGGCCCATCCGATTTTGATAAAGTTGACTGATAACAATGCCCGGAATGTCACTTGAAATATGAGACTGCAAATCGAAGTGCCCCATCTTTTTTGATACTGTTACTGTAGAGGTGAAAAATATGAAACAATTTCTGACAAGTAAAGATACTTCAAAATGGATGTTTTGTGTTCTGTTAATCGCCTTTATTCTCGGGCTCAGTGCCTGCACATCGAAGCCAATGCAGCCGGCAGAAGTACCTGCTGCAGATGAAAGTGATGATAAAGGCAGTGAAAGAACGGAAGTACATGACGCGGCGGACGGAAGCGATGAAACAGGCAATGGAGCACAAGAAGTACATGTCGCGGTAGGCGGAAGCGATGACACAGGCAGCGGAACGCCGGAAGAACCGTATGCAACGGTCTCTTATGCCGCCCGGACGATGCCCGGGTCGGTGATTGTCGTACACGGCGGGACTTACGGACCGATCCGGCTCGATGCAGACGCGTCCGGCACGGAAGATTCTCCCACTTGTATTCGTCCTGCGGAGGGAGAGACGGTGGTTGTGAAAGCTGAAGGAGAGGTTTGTATCTCCATTTGCAACACAAGCCATATTGTGATCGAGGGAATTGAAACAGAGGGCGGGACCCACGGTATTGATTATGAAAGTACTCGTGAGGCAGAGGATGCGGCTCTTAATGACATCACCTTTAGAAAATGCACAGTCCATGGCGTGCGGGGCGTCCATGGCATCTGTGTGTATGCTCGCAATGATCTGACAGCTGTTTCAGGCCTTACTGTTGAGGACTGCGAGGTGTACGACTGTCAGTGCGGCTCAAGTGAGTCGGTGGTACTTAACGGCAATATTGACGGTTTTTTGATTGCGGGAAATCGGGTGCATGACAACAATAATATCGGAATCGACATGATCGGTTTTGAGGGGACAGCTATGCATCCGGATCAGGATAGCGAAAAGAATCAGTACGAAGCAGATCGGGTGAGGAATGGCATTTGCCGCGATAACGTCATATACAACATCAGCGCGGAAGGTAATGAAGCTTATTTTGAGGATGGAGAATACGACCTCTGCGCGGATGGAATCTATGTCGATGGGGGATGTGACATAGAAATCTGCAATAATTTTATTTTCAATTGCGATATCGGTCTGGAAGTCGCGACGGAACACAGCCCGGAGGATAATGAATTATTCAGAGTGACCGGGGTCAGCGTACATGACAATGTGATTGCGGACTGCCACGGATGGGCAGGGATTGGTTTCGGAGGCTATGACCCGGATCTCGGATTTACCGAAGAATGTGAATTTGCTCATAATACGCTGGTGGACAACAGCACGCAGATCGGTGTCCAGCGGAGCATGAACAACCGGGTATACGCGAACCTGATTCTCGGAGGGGAGACAGCTGTCGAGTTTAACGATGA
>JAZRKZ010000194.1:0-7322 GCA_045646565.1 Lachnospiraceae bacterium | reverse complement strand
TGGATTTCACATCTTCTGTGATTTCCACCTGGCTTTTCGGATTTTCAGCCATGGATTTCACATCTTCTGTGATTTCCACCTGACCTTTCGGATTTTTAGCCATGGATTTCACATCTTCTGTGATTTCCACCTGGCTTTTCGGATTTTCAGCCATGGATTTCACATCTTCTGTGATTTCCTCATGGTCTTTCATATTTTCCTCGATTGCATCCACTTGTTCTACAATCTCCGGATACTGCGTGACGACCGTGAGATCAATGACCCGCTCGTCGGTGCGTACAATGTCCGCGAGCCGCTCAAGAAGTATCCTATACATCGGCACTCCATCATAGGGAGCGAGCAGCTTGTTGCCGCCAAAGCGCCTGGAGTAGCCGGCGGCAAGATATATAAAATGAAATTTCATAGTTAACTCCACAGAAGCCGCCTGAAAATCACCTTCCCAACCAAGAGTGTTCCGCAGCCACATTCTTGCTTATTGAAGTCTTAAGAAGATAAGACGGGGGCTGCTGCCTACGATGGCGTCTGGCAGTCCTCTCATTCAATTTTGGACAAAAGCACCGCCCTCTTGAAGGCCGGCAGTCTAAAAATCAATTTTTGACAAAACCACCCGCCGACTTGGAAGGCCGGCAGTCTAATCGAACAATAATCGAAGAATTCACCCGCCAAAATCGGAAGATTTCGAGCTGGTCGGCGGGTGAATCTGTTTGTTTTTCATGAATTTACGTGCTCGAAAGCTAAAAAAACAAGATTTTGAGCAGTCGAATTCTTCAAAAAGTGCGGTTAGTAACCGACAACTCTTCTCACTGGCACGCCGACAGGTCCTATTTTCCTATCCGAGCCCTTGACACAGGGGTTCGATCAATGTCCCAAGGAAATCACAGCTGATAAAGGTCACAGTCCGTCAGCAGCCTCCCCGGCACCTTCTCATTCATGTAGAGAAAAATCCTGGCGCCCGGATGCTGCCTCCGAACAAGCGCCACATACGTTCTCCGATAAGCCTCGACCATCATCTGAGGCGTGAGGCATGCGTCTTCGGTGACGCCCAGGACCTCAGCGACGCCCTCGGGATTGTAGCACACTTCGCGGATCTTGCGGCCGACAGCGTCGAGGCCAATGACGAGCACAACATCTGTCGTCTCATCGGGGATGACCGGCTCCCACGGCTTCGGCACCTTAAAAGGCAGGCACCTGGCTCCGTCCGCCTCGATGAGGACGATATCCGCGCCGGCCTCGGCCAGAAGCCGCTCCTCATCCGGGAGTCCCTTGATTTTTCGTACTGCTCCCTGCTGCAAGCTTCTCTTAGGTGGTATCAAAATTCCTGCAAATGCATACCCCTCCCGCCAAAGCTCTTCTACCGCATCCTTCGCCGTCGACACACACCCATCCTCATAGAGCATGTGCGTCGTCGTCGTGACAAGGACCTTCTTGCCCCGGGCGAGATAATAGTCCCTCAGCGCATGGATGCCGGAGGTCTTCCCTCCGGCTCCGCAAAATGCATAGACCCTGCGGCCGGTCCCATACCCGGGACCGGTCAGGTCTTCAATCTGACAATGAATCATCATTAAAGCAGGCCCTTTTCATAAGCCACCACCAGCTGCAGAACGCTGCCGGCGATGCATCTGGCCTTGTCGGAGACCGTGCTGCAGTTCTCCTGCTGGTCGATCCTCGGATCAATGTCGGCCATCTTGAGGCCCTTGGTCACCTTGAATTCTTCCGGCAGCATGCCGCGGACCACGCCGCTCAGTGTCGCCGGGACCTTGACCCGTGTTTTGCCGTCTTCGATCACGGCAATGACCTTCCCCTGCTCGACGATATCGCCGATGTTGGCGATGCACTTGAGCGTTCCGTCGCACGGAGCATGGATAACGCGTTCCTCATCGTAGCCGCCGATATTGCCCGGCGTGCCGGTATCCGGCAGCGCTTCGCCGGTATAGAAGATCTTGCCGAGATTGTGGCCGCGCATGGTCTCGATGACGCAGCGGACATCGACGCCGGCCGTAAAGCCCGGTCCGAGCGCAATGGTGAGCGGAGCCATGTTGATCTTCATACCAAGATTCTTCTTGGCGAGGATCGCGTCGACAAGAACATCCGGCTTCAGCCTCTCAAGATATTTGAGGTCCGGATCGATCATGATCATCGGTCTGCCAGGTGCAGCCCGGCGCAGCGCGTCGTCAACATTGCTCGTGAGCGTGCATGTCACGCCCTCAACAGTCTTTGTGCCCTCGCCGTACCACCTGTCTCTCTCATAGATCGCATCACAAAACGCGACATTGCGTCTGATTGCTGTCGGTTTCTCGCACTCCAAAATGATAACAGGGTATCCGGCCTTTGAAAGAGCCAGTACTGTTCCAGTTGCAATATCTCCTCCGCCTCTTACTACGATTGGTCTCATTGTTATCGTTTTCCTTCCATATGTGTATAGTTCGGTACGTCTCTCTTAATGAATTTTCCGGTTCCCCTTCGGATGAGACGTCCATCGTCCACACAGAGATTTCCGCGAAGGAATACTTTCTCGATACTGCCTGTGAGCTGCATTCCCTCAAAGGGAGTGTTGTCACAGTTGGTCACCCAGTCAGACGCCGTGATAATTTTCTTCCTCGTCGGGTCAATGACGACAATGTCGGCGTCGCTGCCCGGAAGCAGCGCTCCCTTCCTCGGATAAACGCCGTAGAGTCTGGCCTGGTTTTCAGAAAGCACGCGGCACAGGCATTCCGGCGAGATTCTTTCCCTGCCGACGCCCTCCGAGAACATGACGTTCCCCCGGGTCTCGACGCCGGGCAGGCCGCCGGGGATTTTTGTGAAATCATTGATGCCGAGCCTTCTCTGTTCAAGCATAAAATCGCAGTGGTCTGTGCAAACGGTATCTATTATACCACTTTTTATCGCTTTCCAAAGTACTTCCTGATCTTTTTTTGTCCGAAGCGGCGGCGCGCACACATATTTAGCCCCTTCAAATCCAGGCAAATCATATAGACTTTCATCAAGGAACAGGTACTGCGGGCACGTCTCGGCGTAAGCCGTGACCCCGTTCTGCCTTCCCCAGATGATCTCATTCAGGGCTTTTTCGTTGGTGGTATGGACGACCATAATGGGTGCGTCCGCCTGTTTTGCGATCACCATGAGCCGGTGAACGGCCTCCGCCTCCATCGTATCCGGTCTTGAGCGCGGATGGGCGGACGGGCCGAAATTTCCCATCTCCTTCTGCTCTTTGATCAGTGCATCGATGACCGGCGCGTTCTCGCAGTGGCATCCGGTGAAACTCCCGACTTCCTTCAGCTTTTTCAGGACCTCGTAGACTTCGCCGTCGCCCAGCATCATGGCCGGATACGTCATATAAATCTTGAACGTCGTAATCCCGGCCTCCATCATATCATCGACTTCATCGCGCACGGACGGATTCCACTCAGAGATTGTCATATGAAAACTGTAATCGCAGGAGCAGGGACCGTTCTCCGTCGCCATCGTGTGCCAATTTGCAAGACCCTGGGCTAAAGTCTCGCCGTGGTACTGGGTGCCGAAATCGATGACAAGGGTCGTGCCGCCGGCGAGCGCCGCCGCTGTTCCGGTCTCAAAGTTATCTGATGTGACCGTCCCGCCGACATGCAAATTAAAATGTGTGTGAGCGTCGATAAAGCCCGGGAAGATATATTTGCCCGACACATCGATCTCCTCCGCATCCGGATCACTGATCGTCGTATCCACTCTGACTATTTTCTCGTCCTCGATGAGCAGATCCGAAACTCTGCTCCCCGATCCGGACACGACCGTTCCGCCTTTTAAACATATTTTTCCCATTGCCGTTCCTTTCCGTCATAAAGCGGTGCCGCCTTATGGCCGGCGGCACCGCAAAATCCAATGTTCTATTTCTTCTTCTTCGCGCGGCGCTCGTGACTATAGCCGTAAGTCATGCGCAAGGTAATAACTGTTTCCATCATGAATACAATCTCACGATGAAAATTTTGCAAGGCAATGCCCGTCTCCATCGTGAATACGATCTCACGACGAAAATTTTGCAAGGCAATGCCCGTCTCCATCGTGAATACAATCTCACAATGAAATTTTACTTCAGCATATACCCGTAATTCTCGACCACCGCGTCGATCAGCTTGACAATCACGAACGCGACATCGCCCGGCTGGTCGGATGTGACCACAGACTCGTTGCCGAGGTAGCGCACATGATACTTCTTTGCTGCGGCGTCAAGGACCACGAAGCCGTCGTTGGTGGAATCGGCCATGTCGGCGTCATTTGCAAAGAGCGTGAATTTATCCTTATACGGCCTGCTCGAGTACGGGCAGAAGGTCGCGCAGTTGCCGCACTCGTTGCACATATAGTCGACGTGAATGATCTGCGGCGTACCCAGCATCGGGAATTCGACCGCAATGTTGGCCCTGTTCGGGCAGACGTCCACGCAGTTCTCGCAGATCGTGTTGCAGTGCATGCAGCGGGCGCTGTCGTTCCTGGTATCCGCGGCCTCTGTCAGGACGCCCTTCTTTGCGTAGAGGGCTGCCGGGTCGATAACTGCCTCCTCGCCGTATTTGACTTTTTCTGTTTCGCTGCAAATAGCCGCTGCCGCCTTCTTCGCATTCGCCTCCGCTTTGACGATGATGGACGGTCCGTAGAGGCCGTCGCCGACGATGTAGACGCCGGGGATCGAGGACTGCAGATTCTCATCAACCTTCGGGCGGCCTTTTTCGTCGGTGTTGATGCCATTTGCCTCATACCAGTTCTTGTCGCACTTCTCGCCGACCGCGGCAATCACGGAGCAGGCCGAAATGTCGACCGTCTTGTCCGTAGCCGTAACGGAAGCTCTGCCGCTTGCGTCCATTGCGCCGAGCTCCATCACCGCGCAGGTGAGCACGCCGTCGCTGTAAGAGATCGGGTTCGTGAGTTCGACGAATTCGACGCCGTCCTCGATTGCCTCGTAGAGCTCGTCCTCATCCGCCGGCATGTATCTCTTTGTTCTTCTGTAGACAAGCGATACTTTTTCAACGCCGCTGTTCTTCAGAGCCGCGCGGGCTGTATCCATCGCGGTGTTGCCGCCGCCGATGACGACGACGTTCTTGCCGAGATCGACATTACCGTTCGTCTCGTTAAAGTCTGCCAGGAATTCGAGCGCGTTGATCGCTTTGACGCCGTCGATCCGGATGCTTCCCTCGACCGGTGCGCCGATCGCGACAACCACGTTCTCGAAGCCGAGAGCTTTGACCTCACTCACGGAGATCTCCTTGCCGGTCTCAATGTGGACGCCGAGCGCGCGAAGCAGGTCGATGTCTTTCTCGATCTCCGCCTCGGAGATGCGGAATCTCGGGATCACGTAGCGCGGTACGCCGCCGAGCTTATCTTTCTTCTCAAAGATCGTGACGTCAACGCCTGCCCTTGCGAGGTAATAAGCTGCCGCCATACCTGCCGGGCCGCCGCCGATGACGGCTGCCTTCGCGCCGTTCGGTGCCGCCGGCCTGAGCTCGCTGAGGGCCTTCTCAATACCATTCTCGGCAATTGTCAGTTTTGTATTGCGGATGTTGACCTGCGACTCATAGAAATTACGCGTACATGCGCCCTGACACGGATGCGCGCACAGCTTGCCGGTCATGAACGGCAGCGCGTTCGTGTCGAGGACGATCTTCATAGCCGCGTCGAAATCACCCTTCTCCGCATAAGCCATGTAGGAGGACACATCCTGATTGATCGGACATGTGGCCGTGCACGGCGCAAAGAAGCAGTTGATGAGCGAAACTTTTTCGTCAATCTTGCGGTTCGGCAGCGGCTTGGCCGGCTTGACATGGTGGACGTCGGTCACGGCTGACTCTGCAAGCGCGTTGAGTTTTTCAACGTTTATGCCTGCAAATGGTCCCACCACCCCAGACAACTTCTCCGCCAACTGCTTGAATCTCTGGTAGCCGCCGGTCTTGAGCAGGGTGGTCGCTACGGTCACCGGCCAGATGCCTGTCTCTACGATGCGGTCAATGTTGAAGTAATCCGCGCCGCCGGAATATGCGATCCGGAGCTTTCCTTCAAGGTCGCGAGACAGCTTGGCTGCGAGGGAGATAGACAGGGCATAGAGCGACTTGCCGGACATGTACATCTCGTTGCTCGGCAGCTCGCCGCGCGTGACGTCGACCGGGAATGTATTTGTAATCTTGACGCCGAAAGCAAGGCCCTTCTCTTCGCACAGAGCCATGAGACGCTTCAGCATCGGAATCGCGTCGCAGTACTGAAGATCATCGTCGAAGTGGAAGCGGCCGAAGACCAGATAGTCGTAGCCCATCGCGTCCATGGTCGAACGTGCAAATTCATACCCGAGCAGCGTCGGATTCAACTTAATAAAGGTGTTGAGGCCTTTTTCGTTGATCAGGTAGTTGGCAATTGCCTCGATCTCGTGCGGCGGGCAGCCGTGGAGGGTGGAGATGGTGGCGTCATTTGCAATATCGGAACGGATCGCGTCGATGTCCGCCTCCGTGAAGTTCTTGAACTCACCCACATGATCGCGCAGGACCTTTATCGCATGTTTGAATTCCTCGGTATCCTTGGCTTCCATCATGTTGTTGATGAAAGTGTCGACCTTCTGCAGCTTGATTCCCGCAAGGTCATAGCCGACGGAAATGTTGAACTGGAAGCCGTCCATGCTGCCGAGTCCGTATTCTTTGGCCATGAAATTCAGCATGACCCACGCGTTGATATATTCGTGCTGGGCTTCGGGGATCGTCAGCTCTGTCGACCACTCGCAGTTGTAGCCTTCGTCGTCAGCCTTGATGCAGGGCTTGTTGACGCAGGCCGCCAGCTCGCGGCCGTCCATCTTCTGAACGGTCTTCAGCTCGAAGAACCTCGCGCCTGCATAGTAGGATGCGATGATGTTCTGGGACAGCTGGGAGTGCGGGCCTGCCGCCGGACCGATGACGGTCTCGAGCGGACGGCCGAAGATCTCCTGTGTGTCCGCCGGGTTCGCGACGAATGGCCGCCGGACTCCGAAGACGCTTCCTTTGGTGTCGTGTTCGGTCATGACCCAGGTAAGAAGCTGCTCAAATGGAATACATGTCATAATATCGCTCATAGTATCACCTCTCACTTAAAGTTTCTTTATTTCTTCCCACACCTTTTGTCTATGGGTCTTGTGTACATTATGATAGCCTTCGCGTTCTTGCTGCGGCGATTTTGCAGCAGTTTTCCTGTTGCAGTTTTCCTATTGCAGTTTTCTTGCTGCAGCGTTCTTGGCACAGAGTTCCTGCCGCAGAATGAGCGTCTAAAACGCCTTACACTGCGCATATCTGCAATCCACCGGAGGATCTTTAACCATTAATGCTGAAGTGGAGCTTGTCTGCCTC
>JAZRKZ010000193.1:0-9481 GCA_045646565.1 Lachnospiraceae bacterium | reverse complement strand
GGGACTGCGCTGGTATTTTGCGTTCGTACTGCCGGTCCTTATCCTTGTGATCCTGGTGCAGGGTCTTATCGGCTAAGACTGTCTCGGATTTCGAGAGCGAGAACTGAATAAAGGAAAAGGGAAATAGCTCCCGGTCATCGGAACTGAACATGCCGATGATCGGGAGCCTGTTTTTGTCGTGGATGAAGGGCATCAGTGGGGCAGCTGGGATACGAAATCATCGATCGGCGCGAAATCGATCACGCACCGGCCATCATAGATGCCCACCGGAACCTTGTCGCGGAAGGAGTACAGGCGGATGGTATCTTCCTGCTCAAAAAGATAGACCACAATTGTTTTTTTGTCCGGATCTACGAGCCAGTATTCCCGAACTCCCGCAAACTTGTACTTGTTCAGCTTAATGAACATATCCTTTTTTCTGGTAGATTTCGAGAGGACCTCGACGACAAAATCAGGTGCTCCGACGATGCGCTGCGGTGTATACTTGTCCCGGTCGCAGAGAATCAGGACATCGGGCTGGACGATTGTCTTATCATCACAGTCAAGCTGTACGTCGACGGGGGCGATGAACGGGATGCATGGCCCGCCCTCGCGGGAGATAAATGCAAGCAGGGCTGCATGAATCTGACCGGCGATGAGCTGATGATGGCCGAGAGGAGAACTCATATCGTAGATGACGCCGTCAATCAGTTCCACCCGGCGCTCATCCGGGATGGCAAGGTAGTCTTCCAGTGTATATTCGCCCTGTTTTTTTGCAGTATACGCAGGCTGTGCTTCCCGGACCGTCCGGATCGGAGCTGCAGGAGAAGTGTTATAACTGAAGGGTGCTGGGGCGGCGGATTTCGCCGCACTTATTGTGGTGGTATCATTTTGTCCTGAAGGAGATTCAGATGGTTTTTCCAGGACTCTGGTGAGGGCCTGTATAGTCTCGTAGCGGGGAGCTTTCGTACTGCCTCCCAGGACCTTTCTCACGGTGCTGAGCGGTACGCCCGATATTTCGGAGATTCGGATATCTGAATAGCCAAGCTCTCTTTTTCGCCTATTCATCTCGTCGATTGTCATACCTTCTGCTCCTTTCCTGAAAACAGTGGCTTCCGGCCATCATTATAATACCATATTAAGACCGTTAAAGTCAAATAAAATCCATTAAATAATAGAAGAGATCACAAAAAAACCGGATTAAAGTCAAGAAGGATGCTTTTATGACTTTTCGGCTGGCTGAAGATGATGTTTGCGCCGGGTTCTGAATCATCGCTCATGCCCGTCTGAACTGTTACTTTTAAATGATAATTTGTAGACTCGGTCCAAATTAGTGGTTGACACTTAAAGGATTTTATGGTATTTTATACGGGAATTGAATACAGCCAAAACCTATGAGGAAGAAGTAGTAACATTGCCTCTTTCCATACAGTGAATCGCAGATAGTGAGAATGCGGTGAGAAATACAATGCGAATGGGCTTCCGAGGGCAATCTGAACCCCCGTCCGGGGCAGTAGGTGCGACGGAGTAAGGAACTCCGTGATCAAAATCCAGCATATGATGGTATGCATGAGAGGACGCGTTTCGCGTCAAGTTGGGTGGCACCGCAGGAGTATTCGCTCTTGTCCCTTCGTTTCAGAAGATGGGACAGGGGCTTTTTATTTTCCCCTCCCATCACCATCAACATCAGGCGGCAGTGCGTATAAATACGTAAGAACCGTCAGCGCAGTCAGGAAGGACCCGGAAACGGCAGGAGGGGTCACGCCGCAATCAGCGGGGCTGTCGATCCGGTCCGGGGATCTTCGGAAATGATAAGGAGGAAGAAAACATGAGTAAACTGAACGTTCCGTACAAAATGTATCTTGAGGAGAAGGAAATCCCGAAAAAATGGTATAATGTCCGCTCCGACATGAAGACAAAGCAGGCCCCGCTCCTCAATCCGGGCACGCTCCAGCCGATGACGGCCGCCGATCTCGCCCCGGTCTTCTGCGAGGACCTCGTCGCTCAGGAACTTGACGACAATACGCCGTACTTTGACATTCCGGATGAAATCTACAATTTCTATAAGATCTATCGCCCGTCGCCGCTCATGCACGCGGAATTTCTTGAGAAAGCGCTCGGCACCCCCGCCCATATTTTCTATAAGTTCGAGGGCAACAATACGTCCGGCAGCCACAAGCTGAATTCCGCTCTGGCCCAGGCCTACTACGCAAAGAAGCAGGGCCTTAAGGGCGTTACGACAGAGACCGGCGCCGGCCAGTGGGGAACCGCACTTTCTATGGCGTGCGCATTCTTCGATCTTGACTGCAAGGTCTATATGGTCAAGGTCTCCTACGAGCAGAAGCCGTTCCGCCGCGAGGTCATGCGCACATACGGCGCGGAAGTTACGCCTTCCCCGTCGGATACGACAAATGTCGGCCGTCAGATCCTGGCTGCCCACCCGGGCACGACAGGCTCGCTTGGCTGCGCGATCTCCGAGGCGGTCGAAGTCGCAGTTACAAATGAAGGTTACCGCTATGTTCTCGGCAGCGTTCTCAACCAGGTCCTTCTTCACCAGTCTGTCATCGGTCTTGAGACGAAGGCGGCCTGCGACAAGTACGGCATCAAACCGGACATGATCATCGGCTGCGCCGGCGGCGGCTCCAATCTCGGCGGCCTCATCGCTCCGTTCATGGGTGAAAAGCTCCGCGGCGAGGCGGACTACGATATTATCGCGGTCGAGCCGGCATCCTGCCCGAGCTTCACACTCGGCTAATATGTCTACGACTTCTGTGATACCGGTATGGTCACGCCGCTGGCCAAGATGTACACACTGGGCCACGATTTCATTCCGTCAGCCAATCACGCCGGCGGTCTCCGCTTCCACGGCATGAGCCCGGTCCTCTCCCAGCTGTATCATGACGGCTACATGAGGGCGGTCTCCGTCGAGCAGACATCCGTCTTCGAGGCGGCCGAGCTGTTCGCCCGCACAGAGGGCATCCTTCCCGCTCCGGAATCCAGCCACGCGATCCGCGTCGCCATCGATGAAGCCCTGAAATGCAAGGAGACCGGCGAGGAGAAGACGATTATCTTCGGTCTTACCGGAACCGGCTATTTCGATATGGTCGCTTATGAACAGTTCAACAACGGGACAATGACAGATTACATCCCGACGGATGAGGATCTTGCGAGGGGATTTGCTTCGATCCCGGATATCGGCGTGAAATAAAACAAAGGGACAGTTTCATACAGATTTGCAGTTTTTTCGACAAGTTGGTGCCAGGCACCAACTTGTTGTGTTATAATCGACTTTACGTTCAGGCAGAACAAAGAGACCGGAATACTTATCCGGATCCTCATATTTATGGGAGAGATGAGAATTGAGTCCGATTTTATACATAGTGGTCCCCTGCTATAATGAGGAGCAGGTCCTTCCGATTACTTCGGGGATGTTCAGACAGGAGATCCTTGATCTGGTCCGAAAAGGAAAAATCAGCGATGCGAGCCGGGTGCTTTTTGTGGACGACGGCAGCCGGGATTCCACCTGGCAGATCATCACGTCCCTTGCGGCGTCCGACAGTGTCTACGCCGGTATCCGACAGAGCCGGAACCGGGGCCATCAGAGCACGGTCCTTGCCGGGCTCATGGAAGCCAAGGACCGCGCAGACATTGTCATCTCCATCGACTGTGACGGACAGGATGACATCACCGCAATGGAATCCATGGTGGACGCGTATGCGGACGGCTGCGATATCGTGTACGGCGTCCGCTCGAACCGGGAGACGGACACATTCTTTAAGCGGACGACCGCGAGAACATATTATAAACTGCTGAACGCCCTCGGAGCGGAGGTCGTCTACGACCACGCCGATTATCGGCTGACTTCATCCCGGGTCCTTCAGAAATTTGCAAATTTCAAGGAAGTGAACCTTTATCTTCGCGGCATGTTCCCGCTCGTCGGCTTCAAGAGCACAAGCGTTTACTATGAACGGCGCGAGCGGCTTGCCGGCACATCGCATTATCCGCTGACCAAAATGATGAAGCTGGCTTTCGACGGGATCACCTCGCTGAGCACGAGGCCGATCCGTCTGATCGCCAGCTTCGGAGCAATCATGTCCTTCCTGAGTCTGATCGGTATCATCTGGGCCATTGTCGACCGATTTATGGGGAACACGGTCCCCGGATGGGCGAGTACGATGGTCATCATTTTCCTGACATGCGGTCTGCAAATGTTCAGTCTCGGCGTCATCGGCGAGTATGTCGGCAAGATCTATATGGAGAGCAAGCACCGGCCGCGGTATATCATCAGCGAAAAGACGTGGGATGACGAGCCGGACAGCATAAAGCAGGAACGTCCGTGACGAAGATCCTGCATAAGCCGCGTTGTTTTCAGTGAGGGCTAAATATCAGTCGTCCACATCGAAGGCTTCGAGACCGCGTTTTTCGATGATCCTGGAGTCGCCGTGTTTTACCATGCGCATGGTCAGGAACGCGGCGGCGATAAAGAACAGCGAGTACAGGAACAGAGAACTGTAACCTATGTGATTCATCAGCCAGCCCGCAACGATCGGCGTGACGATCTGGGCAGCCATACTGAAGGTGTAGTAGGTGCCGGTGAATTTACCGATATCGCTGCCCTTGCACATCTCAACGACCATCGGCAGGGAGTTGACGTTGATGGCCGCCCAGCCGATACCGATCATGACGAAGAACACATAGAGGATCGGGCTGAAGGAATTCGACACGAGCGTATAGATAAAGTTACCGGCAAATGAAATGATCATCAGAACGATCCCCAAAAGGATCGTTTTTTTTCTGCCTATTTTTCCGGCAAGGGCTCCCGCGGGAATATAGGTCAGGATCGCGCCGACGGTCGCGATCGTAAGGCACAGGGAAGCGCTGCCGAGGGACATATTCCACTCGCGGCTCGCGTAGGTCGTGAACCAGGTCTCGACCGCGTTGTAGGAAATGAACCAGAGCGAGACGGAGATCAGGATGAAGAGGAGACTGCGCTTTACCTCTTTCGGGAGCTCCTCGCCGCCGGATTCCTTAGCGACGGCCAGATTCTCTTCGGGGTGCGCGGCTTCATACTCGCGCATCTTTGCGGCCAGAGCAATCTCATCGACCGTGAACATGACGATGGCCAGGGAGACGAGCATAATACCGGCGACGATCACAAAGAGCAGGAAATAATTTACATGCTGCATGCCGGCAGTGCGTTTTTCCGAGTAGAGAAGCGTCGCGATGATGAGATAGATGATGCCGCCGAGCGCGCCCATGAGGTTGATGATCGCGTTGGCCTTGCTGCGAAGGGGCTTCGGCGTGACGTCCGGCATCAGGGCGACCGCCGGACTCCGGTAGGTGCCCATAATGATGAGGATCAGGCCGAGGATCGTGATGAAGGCGATGGTGAGGCCTTTGGACGGCGATGCTGCATACATGTTGTCGATGAGCGGGAGAAGCAGCATCGCGCAGACCGCGGCGATGGTGCCGACCAGGATGAAGGGTTTCCTGCGGCCTATGCGCGTATTCGTTCTGTCGGAGATCGAGCCGAAGAGGGGCAGCAGGAAGAGCGCGAGAACATTGTCTGCCGCCATGATCATACCGGAGTAGGTCTCGTTCAGGTGGAATGTATTGGTCAGGATCAGCGGAACAACATTATTGTAGAGCTGCCAGAATGCGGTGATCGACAGGAACGCGAAGCCGATGCGGATGGTCTGACTGTTATTTAACTTCATATGTGCCTCCCTTATGTAACGTGTCAAGATTCTTATATTGTACCACAAGTGGAAACAATATGGTAATCAGGAAGACAGGTCCTAACACTCCGCTTTCTGTGAGCGGCGCCATATTTTTTCGCGTATGCCGGTTATTTGTGTTACAATTAATTATTAGTTACATAAACTTCCGATTGTCTCTTTAGGGCAAGCCGAAGAGTCTTTGCATAAGTTGTTGCTGAAAGGAGCCGACATTTCATGAAGAACCAGTTATTCAGAAAAGAAAGTCTGGAACGGATATCATCGCCAGAGCAGCTGCATGACTACATGCGGGTCACGAATCCGAGCATGTGGATGGTCCTGTCCGCGATCGCAGCCCTGCTCATTGGATTTATTGTGTATGCGTCTACCGCCACCATGGAAAGCACGATTGATGTGACTGTGCTGGTGGAGGACGGATATATCAGTTCGGATGTCACGCAGGTCCAGTCGGAAGTCATAAGACCCCACATGCCGGTAAGACTTTCGGGCGTGGAAGGTGAGATCGGCGAAATCTTCCTGGTCTCAAAACTGCGCCTTACTATGAGTGACAAGGATGGCGCGATGCCGAAAGACGGCAGTTACGCCATGGTCATGAAAGATAAAGATGGACTGCCGGAGGAATACGATGGCGAGATCTATTTGACGGTAAGCAACGGCATAGCCTCCCTGTTCGATTCAGATGACGTCCTCAAGGAGTTCTTTTCGGAGGAAAGAAAAGGCACCATCAACGGACAGGCGTATACTGTGGAAAGCGCCGCCGATTATGACGCGACAGTCATCTCGGTCTATCTGAATGATAAAAATACTTCCATAGCGAACGGCGCCTATAAGGCGGAGATCATCACTGAATCCACGAAACCGATCAGCTTCCTGTTGAACTGATGGAGAAGGGGGATTGCTCGAATGTTGCTGCAGAAAGAAAAACGAAAGATCAAAGAACCGCAAAGCGGCAAAAAGATAGCCAAAGTACCGGTCGTCATGCAGATGGAAGCGCTGGAATGCGGCGCGGCCAGCCTCGCGATGGTACTTGCGTATTATGATAAATGGGTCCCGCTCGAGCAGGTCCGCCTCGACTGCGGTGTCTCCCGCGACGGTTCCAATCTGAAAAATATTTATCTTGCGGCTGTCAGCTACGGGCTCGAGCCGCAGGCCTACAGAATGAATGTGTCGACCATCAGGGAGCAGGGAACATTTCCGTGCATTATTCACTGGAATTTCAACCATTTCGTCGTTCTGGACGGCTTTACAAAGAACAAGGCGGTGATCAATGACCCGGCAAGAGGCGTTGTCCAGGTCACCATAGAAGAGTTCGACATGTCCTTTACCGGCGTCGCGCTCACATTTGTCCCCGGCGAAGACTTCGTGCCGTCAGGTAAGCGGAAGAGCACGCTGGCATTTGCAGCGAAGAGACTCAGGGGAGCCGGACCGGCGGTCGCGTTCGTCGTCATGACGTCCGTGATCGGCTACCTGTTCGGTATCATCAATCCCGTCATGTCCCGGATCTTTTTTGACCGGCTGCTGACGGGAAGAGCGCCCGACTGGCTGCATCCCTTCATTGTGATCCTGTCGCTCCTTACCGCGTTCCAGATCATTGTCGAATGGGCCAAGACAGAGTACTCATTGAAGATCAACGGAAAAATGGCGATCGAGGGCAATGCTTCCTATATGTGGAAGGTCCTGAGACTCCCGATCGAGTTCTTTACGCAGCGCATGACCGGCGATATCCTGCAGCGCCAGCACACGAACGCGTCGATTGCGAGTACGCTGGTAGGGCAGGTCGCACCGCTCGCGCTCAATATCGTGATGATGGGGTTCTATCTGTTCGTCATGATCCGCTACAGTGTTCCGATGACGCTGATCGGATTTACGTCTCTTCTGCTGAATCTCCTGCTTGCCCGGTATATGTCCGCAAAGCGGGTGAATCTGACCCGCGTGCTGATGCGCGATGAGGGGAAACTGTCGTCCGCCACCATGGCCGGCATCAGCATGACGGAGACCATCAAGTCTTCCGGCGCCGAGGAAGGATTCTTCAGGAGATGGTCGGGATATCAGGCGTCCGTCAATACACAGATGGTAAAATACGCGACAATGAACGCTCAGTTCGGAATGATTCCGGCGCTCCTGACAACACTGTCCAATTACGCGGTCCTTTTCATGGGCGTCATGCTGACTATGCAGGGAGAGTTCACGGTCGGTATGATCACGACCTTCCAGGGGCTCCTGTCTGCCTTTATGGGACCGGCCCAGACGCTGATCAGCGCAGGCCAGACGATTCAGGAAATGCGCACGCAGATGGAGCGCGTCGACGACGTCATGGAATATCCGGATGATCCCATGGTCAGGGATGAGGAGATCTCGGACGATATAAGCTACTCGAAGCTCATGGGCGATATCGAGGTGAAGAATCTGGTCTTCGGCTATTCCCGCCTCGGAAATCCGATTATCAAGGATTTCTCCATGCATATAAAGCCGGGCAGCCGTGTGGCCATTGTCGGCGGCAGCGGCAGCGGCAAGTCGACGGTGAGTAAGCTGATCACAGGCCTCTACCAGCCGTGGTCGGGCGAGATCCTGTTCGATGGAAGACCGATGAGCGAATATCCGAGAGCGGTCGTCACCGGCTCGGTCGCCATGGTCGATCAGGATATCGTTCTTTTTGAGGATACGATTGAGAACAATATCCGCATGTGGGATGAATCCATCGCCGATTTTGAAGTCGTGCTCGCGGCAAGAGACGCGCAGATCCACGATGATATTCTGCAGAGGCCGGGCGGCTATCAGGGTAAACTGATCGAGAACGGCCGGGATCTTTCCGGCGGACAGCGGCAGCGCCTTGAGATTGCCCGCGCGCTCGCGCAGGACCCGTCCGTGATCATCCTTGACGAGGCGACCAGTGCTCTGGACGCGAAAACAGAGTACGAGCTGGTCAAAGCCGTCAAAGACCGCGGCATCTCCTGCATCGTGATCGCGCACCGGCTCTCAACGATCCGGGACTGCGATGAGATCATCGTGCTTGAAAAGGGCGAGATCGTAGAGAGGGGAACGCATGATGAATTATTTGCACTTGGCGGTGCATACACAGAGCTTGTCACGTCGGAATAAGGAGGTTTAGCGTCAATGGGTTGGTTTGACGAGCAGATCAAACAGCGTATGAGGAGCGACCAGGAGATCCTGGAGGATTCCTTCCTGCGTATGGCAGGCATTGTGCTGGATGCAAATGCAGCCCAGCGCCTACAGGATGATCACCTGATCGCCAGAGAGGCGCTGGATATGATTTTAAAATATTACCACGAAAAGGCAGTGGAGATACCGGACAATATAAAAAATGTGGAGGAGCAGCTGGAGTATGTTCTTCGTCCTGCCGGACTAATGGTGCGTGACGTGGAACTCACAGAAGGGTGGCATAAAGACGCCTACGGACCTATGCTCGGCTATTTCAAGGAGAGCGGCAGCGCCGTTGCTCTGATGCCGGATGTGTTCTCCGGGTACAGGTTCAATGATCCGGCGACGGGCAAGAGCACCCGCATCACGAAGAAGAACGCAGGACTGTTCGAGCGGGAAGCGCTGTGCTTTTACCGGTCTCTTCCCATGAAAAAGCTGGATATCCCGGATCTGCTTATCTATATGAAGAACAGTATCGCAAGCGGCGACCTGATCCTTATTGTTCTCGCAACGCTCCTGTTCACACTGATCGGAACAATCGAACCGAAGGTCTACGCGCTGGCCACCGGCAAGATCCTTCTGAACAGGCAGGCGTCCGTGCTGGT
>JAZRKZ010000192.1:0-7726 GCA_045646565.1 Lachnospiraceae bacterium | reverse complement strand
CCGATGTAGTACATGTTGCGGATCGCGTTATCAGGACGGGAGCAGAAATTAATGAACGCTTCCGCCGCATGCTGCTTGTCCGCGTCTCCGTCGATGCCGTTCTTCATCATGACCCAGCCGTCGAAATAGATATTGGTGGATTCGACGGGGACGGCAAAGTTCAGATAAAGGCCATCCTGTTCCGCCTGATCAAGGGTGTAGACCGCATCTCCCGACCACTGGTAGTTGGCGACGATCTTACCCGTGACCATATCTGCTTTTCCGGCGTCTGTCTCAAAGGAATATACGTTATCCTTCACATCCTGCAGATAATCCTGCACTTTCTTGATCGTCTCCGGACTTACATCATTCATCTCCTGCTCCAGGCGGTGGGAATAATCCGGATCCGACTTGAATGTCTCATCGAGGAGTAAATCTCTTTTCAGGGCTCCTACTGCAGCAAAATAAGAATCGCGGACGTTATCTTTGATCGTCACCTGGCGTTTGAACTTCGGATTCGACAGCATCGTCCATGTCGAAGCTTCCTCCGGCGTCACAAATTCAGGATTATAGACAATGCCGGTAATGCCCCACATATAACCGGCGGCATATTTGCTCCACGCACTCCCGCTGATCTCATGGCTGTCGAACACATTCCGGATGTAGGGAGAAACGCCTTTTATATAGTAGTTGTTCTCATCCGTCTCATCGAAGAATTCCTCTGAGAGAGGCACCAGCATGTCCTCCGCCATCATTTTCATGAACATATACTCGGACGGGCAGACTATATCATAGACGTCTCCAAGTGTGATCATGTTGTAAAGATCCTCATTCGTACCGAATGTGGAGTATTCCACCGTAACTTCCTTGCCGTAGGTTTCGAGATACCATTCCTCGAAGTCCGAAATAAGAGAGTTCTCCCCAATAATGTCTCCGCTCTCAAGTTTGATCGTCTCCGACTCGTCCCAGTCGCCGAGATCGATATATTCTTCCCAGTTGCACACACGAAGGACAATTTTATCCTGTCCACCCGACGCCGCATGTACCTCCCCGCCGGCAGGAATCGCGACGGCGAGCAGCACGCCGCACATAGCGGCCGCACATATCTTTCGTACCTTCTTTTTCATCTATCAACCTTCTCCCTCCATATTCTCAGATCCGGCCGAACGGATATTGGCGATCACGACGACCAGAATAACAACCAGGAAGATCACTGTGGACAATGCCCAGAGCGCTGTCTTTATTGTCGTCTGTGATCCTTTTGTCGCGTTGACAACGTAAGTGCTGATCGTATCAAATGTAGCCGGTTTCGTATAAGTCGCTACAAAATAATCGTCCAGCGAAAGCGTGATTGCAAGCGCGAATCCGGATACAATACCCGAAGCAATCTGCGGGATGACAATCTTGCGAAGCGCTGTGGGCGGCGTAGCGCCGAGATCCAGCGCCGCCTCATAGATACTTGAATCCATCTGCTTGAGCTTCGGCGTGACAGACAGGAACACGAACGGCGCGCACAGTGTCACATGACCGACGACAAGCGGGATAAATGTATCCTTGCTCACACCCAGAACGACAACGAGAAGGATACAGATCGAAAAGCCGGTGACGACGTCGGCGTTGACGACCGGGACCTCGTTCATTGTGCTGATCGCGGAATTCATGAATTTGCCCGAATAGAAGGCACCGATCGCACCCATCGTGCCGAGGATCGTCGCCAGCGTTGCGGACACAAAGGCCAGAAGGATCGTGCCTAAGATCATATTTCTGAGATCAGGCGTTGTAAAGAGCGTTACATAGTTGTGGAAAGAGAATCCCCGGATCGCGCCGATGGTCGTTGCGCTCGTGAAGCTGTACACCATGAGGATCAGGATCGGTGCGTACAGGAACACAAGCACCAGAATAACAAAAATTGCACCTGCGTATTTTTTCATCATAACAGAGCACCTCCCACTCTCTGGTTGTCCTCATCTTCCATTCCTCTCGTGAGAAGAGTGAACGCGCAGATAATCGCAAGCAGGATCAGAGCGATCATAGAGCCGCCGTGCCAGTTGTAAGCCGCGAAGTAGCTGCCGATGAGCGAGCCCATGATATATGTGCTGTTATACAGCATGTCGAGAACGACATAGTTCGTCATAGCCGGAAGAAAGACCATGGATACGCCGCTGACGATGCCGGGCACCGAGAGCGGCAGGGTGATCTTAAGGAAAGCGGCCATATCGTCCGCGCCCAGGTCCTTAGCCGCCTCGATCAGGGAGTCATCCAGCTTCGAGATCGTATTATAGAGCGGCAGGATCATGAACGGCAGGAAATCGTAGGTCATACCGCACACCGCGTTCAGGAACGGATAGTAGGCCAGATTTCCCTCGATCAGAGTAAGGATCTCCTTGAGGGCGGTGATACGGAGCGAAAAGTTGATCCACATCGGCATAATGAGCAGCATAACGATGACAGACTTCCGCTTGAACCGGCTTTTTGCAAGTATATAGGCTACCGGATACGCGAGCAGCAGGCAGACAAGAGTCGTGACGAGCGCGATCGCAAAGCTGTAGCAGAGTGTGCCCAGGGTGTTGGGGTCCGTAAAGAATCCGGTGAAATTTGCAAATGTAAACTTCCCCTCCCCATTCGTAAACGCATAGTAAAAGAGCACAAGGAGCGGGGAAACAACAAACAGCAGAAGGAACAGTGCATAGGGAATGCCCAGCGTCTTTCTGGAGAGTTTAAATACGTGCATCGACATCCTCCTTTATTTTTTGAGAGAGAACGACATCTTTTCAACGGGCATGACAAGACCGACATGGTCGCCCATGTTCCACAGGTACTCATCGTCGACGATGAAATCCTGCTCGACATCTGTGTGGATGACGTAACTGTAGTGGTCGCCCTTGTAGATCAGGTTGCTGATATAGCCGTCGACAAGGCCTTCGTCCACATGGTCCGTCATCCGGATATCCTGCGGCTGGATCGCTATGACGATCTTGGTCCGTGCCGGATCGATCACATCGCCATTTGCATCGACAATGTTGCCGCTTTCATCACGCCGGCTGCCGGGGATGATTTTTGTGACACTCGTATCAATGAGTTTGTTGTTGTATTCAAGACGGTGGTTCGCATTGATGTCCGCCGCGAAATAATTCGTGTGATCTTCCGCGATCATTATGTGAATGTTGTCCGGATCGACCTTCATGCCGACGATATCTCCGACCTTCTGGGACTTGACGGACTGGACGACCATCTCGTTCTTGCCGGATTCGATCGTGATCTCATAATGGATTCCCTTGAAAATGACAGAGATGACCCGGCCGTGGATCGTCCCCTCCTCCGGAGGCGTAATGATGATATCTTCCGGCCGCACGACGGCGGTAATGTGCGTTCCTTCCTCAACATCGTCGACACACTCGAATTCGCCGCCGGCAAATCGCACGCGCAGCTTGCCGGTCATGATTCCGTTGAAGATATTGCTCTCGCCGATAAAGTCGGCGACGAACGCGTTCTTCGGCTCATTATAAATGTCTTCCGGCGTACCGATCTGCTGGATACGGCCTTCGGACATGACGACGATCGTATCCGACATGGTCAGAGCTTCTTCCTGATCATGCGTGACATAGATAAAGGTGATGCCGAGATTTCTATGCATCTGCTTAAGTTCCAGCTGCATCTCCTTTCTCATCTTGAGGTCGAGAGCGCCGAGCGGCTCGTCGAGCAGCAGGATCTCCGGTTCGTTCACAAGGGCGCGGGCGATCGCGATACGCTGCTGCTGGCCGCCGGACAGAGTCGCGACGGACCGCTTCTCAAAGCCTTCAAGGTCGACAAGGTCAAGGACCTTTTTGACCTTCTTCTGGATGACATCCTCCGCCATCTTTTTCTGGCGGAGACCGAAGGCGATGTTTTCATAGATATTCATATGTGGAAAAAGCGCATACCTCTGAAAAACCGTATTGATCGGCCGTTCATACGGAGGCAGATTGGCGATGTTCTTCCCGTTAAGGAGGATCGTGCCCGAAGACGGAAGTTCGAAACCTGCGATCATACGCAGAGTCGTCGTCTTACCGCATCCGGAAGGTCCCAGGAACGTAATAAATTCACCGCGCTTAACGTATAGATTAAAATCCTGCACTGCGGTGAAACCATTTTCATAAGTCTTCGTTATGTTCCTCAGTTCAATAATCTTATCTTTACCTGCTGCCATTCTCTTCCCCAATCCTTGATCATAGTCGCGGCGTTAAAGCCATACCTGCTGTTACCGAAAAAAAAGGCTGCCCGCCGGCAGCCCGTGCATACATTTTTATTTTGCCTTATTGCCAAGTCTCGCCCAGACAATGTCGTATCCGTCATTTCCGTAGTTCAATGACCGGTTCACACGACTGATCGTCGCTGTTGAAGCACCTGTTTTCTCTGAAATATCCAGATATGTCTGTTTGGCGCGCAGCATGCCCGCCACCTCGTATCGTTGTGATAACGAAAGTATTTCATTGATCGTACATACATCACCGAAAAACGCGTAGCATTCCTCACGGCTCTCGAGGCATAAAATTGCATCGAACAGACTGTCAACCGCCTCGGTGTGAAGCTTCTTATTCATAGTATCTCTCCTGATTCTTTTCGTTTACAGTGCCGATAATGACTACTGCCTATTTTAGCACTCTACTGCACTAAAATCAAGAGAAACACTTTCACGCTGTAAAATTGTGCATTATCAGATTTAAAGATTACAGCAGCTTCTCCATGATATACATATAAATCTCCTGCGACTTTTCTGGCCACTTCGAGCAGACCCGCTCGGCCTCCTCCTCCATCGGTACGGTGAATGTGAGATCAATGAGCGAATCGTTGCCTTCCCGGACGCTGCACGTAACTGCATAATCCCCGTTGCCGGTCTGGCGGTAATCCGCCCTTGTACTCGACTCGTTCCGGAGCTCGAAGGCGTTCTCCCGCATATACGCGTCGATTTCCGCCTTGATATCGTTGGAGATCATGTAGGAGAAGTATTCCAGCGTCTTCTCACCGTCGAGCGTCGCCTCGTACTGCGTCGTATTTCGGATCTGGTCAAGCACGATCAGCTTTGAGTCGACGAGGTCGTTCAGGGCCTCCTGAATATGAAAGTAGTCCGTATATTCCTTCTCGATCATGAACTCCGTGATCTGGGAATTCGTGAGCGGAAATGTTACCTTGCGGAGCATATATAATATAATCAGTTTATACTTTGTCTGTGCATCAGCCATTTTGTTTTCCCTTCCGTTTCACTTCGCGAAGTCGCGCGGCCTGCTCCGCCTCATGTCCGATCGTTCCCGGCACATAGAACTGCTCGTCTTTGATCTCATCCGGCAGATATTGCTGATCGACCCAGTGGTCCGGATAATCGTGGGCGTACTTGTAGCCGACAGCCTGGGGTTCGTCCCCCTCTCCGTTGGCATGAATGTTCTTCAAATGCCCCGGGACCGACGTCTTCACAGCCGCCACACTTGCAAATGCCTTTCCGATGGCTTTGTAAGCCGCATTGCTCTTCGGTGCGTTCGCAACATAAATGGCTGCCTCCGCGAGCGGGATCCTGGCTTCCGGCATGCCGATCCTCTCGACTGTCAGGCTCGCGGCTGTCGCCACGACGAGCGCATTCGGGTCGGCAAGACCGACATCCTCCGCGGCGCAGATCATAATACGGCGGGCAATGAACTTGATATCCTCGCCGGCCGCAAGCATCTTGGCCAGGTAATAGACTGCCGCATCGGGGTCGGATCCGCGCATGCTTTTTATGAAGGCAGAAATCGTGTCATAGTGCTGCTCTCCGTTCTTGTCATAGTGAACAGCACGCTTCTGGATGCAATCCGCGGCGACGTCAAGGTCAATGACGATCCTGCCGTCTGCATCCGGCTCTGTCGTCATGACCGCAAGCTCGACTGCGTTCAGGGCGCTTCTCGCGTCCCCGCCCGCCACGTCGGCAAGAAAGTCCCGGGCGTCCGGCGTGAGATACGCGCGCATGGCTCCGAGACCTCTTTCGCGGTCCGTCATCGCCCGGTCAAGCAGGATCCCGATATCCTCCTTCGAGAGCTGATGCAGCTCAAAGATCGTGCTGCGTGACAAAAGCGCCGAGTTAACTTCAAAATAAGGATTCTCGGTCGTCGCGCCAATGAGGATCACCGTCCCGTCCTCGACGAACGGCAGCAGATAATCCTGCTGCGACTTATTGAACCGATGAATCTCATCTATGAAGAGGATCGTGCGTCTTCCGAAACCGCCGGCGGCCTCCTTCGCGTCTGCCACGACCTGCTCCATATCCTTCTTGCCGGATGTGGTCGCGTTGAGCTGGCGGAAATTGGCGTTGGTCGTATTGGCGATCACCTTCGCGAGCGTCGTCTTACCGGTCCCCGGAGGTCCGTAGAAAATGATGCTCGTCAGCTTATCCGCCCGGATCGCACGATAAAGGAGCCTGCCCTTGCCGATGATATGCTGCTGGCCGACCACTTCCTCAAGGGTCCGCGGGCGCAGACGGCTTGCCAGCGGAGATTCGGTCTCCTGCTTTTTCTTCTGCATATAATCAAATAAATCCATATTGGCTCCATAGAAAAAGGGCTGCCGCATTATGTGGCAGCCCTTTTATGCTTTTCTTTATTACGCGAGCTTGCTCTTTGCGAGCTCAACGAGTGTTGCAAATCCCTCAGCGTCGTTGACAGCGAGGTCAGCGAGCATCTTGCGGTTCATGTCGACGCCAGCGAGCTTGAGGCCGTGCATGAACTGGCTGTAGGAAAGACCGCTCATGCGGGAAGCTGCATTGATGCGGGCGATCCAAAGTCTGCGGAAATCTCTTTTTCTCTGCTTGCGGCCAGCGTATGCGCTTGCAAGAGCACGCATAACGGACTGCTTAGCGATTCTGTACTGTTTTGATCTTGCGCCATAATAGCCTTTTGCAAGCTTAAGTACGCGATTATGTCTTTTCTTGGCGTTTAAGCCACCTTTAATTCTTGCCATTTTCTAATACTCCTCTCAATAGTCTGGTTGTTCCGACAAAGAATGTCGGCCACGCACGTGTCTCCTAATAATCAATCGTACGGCAGAAGTTTCTTCATGACCTGTGCGTTTGTATGGTCCGTAATAGTTGCCTTACGCAGGTTTCTCTTTGTCTTTGCAGACTTCTTGGTAAGGATATGGCTCTTATAAGCCTTCATTCTCTTCAGCTTTCCAGATCCTGTTACATGAAAGCGCTTCTTTGCGGCTCTCTTGGTCTTCATTTTCGGCATGATGTAAATCTCCTCTCTTTGTTTAGTAACTTGCCATATTATATATAGACACGACACAGGCAGACTGTGTCAGGGTTACTTTTTACTCTTTTCGGCCAGGAACATCGTCATAAAACGGCCTTCCATCTTGGGCGGCTTTTCAACATTGGCAATGTCGGAAAGTTTGGCCGCAAAATCCTCCATCATAGGACGACTTTGATTCGTATGCGCCATCTCACGTCCGCGGAAGCGAATGCTCACTTTCACTTTGTTACCCTTCTCGATGAACTTACGGGCAGCAGCTATCTTCGTGTTCAGATCATTCTCGTCAATATTGGGCGACATGCGAACTTCCTTGACTTCTACGATCTTCTGTTTCTTTCTGGCTTCCTTCTCCTTGCGGGCCTGCACATAGCGATACTTGCCGTAGTCGATGATCTTGCAGACCGGCGGCTGTGCTTTCGGCGCAATCTTGACAAGGTCAAGACCTGCCTCCTCGGCAAGTTGCAGAAAGTCGGATCGTAGCCATGTCGTTCTGT
>JAZRKZ010000191.1:0-2874 GCA_045646565.1 Lachnospiraceae bacterium | reverse complement strand
GAGGCGCTTCCCCTGTGCGTGACCGGAATACCCATGACTTCGGCAGCTGCGACCGCCGAGCTTACGCCCGGGATCACTTTCGCGTCGATCCCTGCGTCCGAAAGCGCAAGGAACTCCTCGCCGCCTCTGCCGAACACGAACGGATCGCCGCCTTTGAGCCTGACCACGGTGTCGTATTCACGGGCGCACTGTACCAGAATTTCATTGATCTCTTCCTGAGTCTTTGAGTGGTTGTGCCACCTCTTGCCCGCAGGAATGAGGAGCGCGTCTCTCCCCGCCCAAAGCAGGATCTTCTCATCGAGCAGCTCATCGAATATGATCACGTCCGCCTTCCGCACAGCAGCAAGTCCTTCTTCCGTCATGAGTCCGGCAGAGGGTCCTGCGCCGACGATGTAGACTCTGCCCGGCTTTCCGGGCTCCGGACATGTATCCGGCAGTTGCTTACCTGTCGCTGCCATCTGTTCTTCCCCACATTCCTCATTAAGGAGTCGAAGCTTTATTGCAAGCGTCCGCTCGTCGATGTCCGCATAGACGGCTACCGCGTCCTTACAGTTCATCCGGAAACGACAGAAGATTTCCCGCTCGATCTGGTAACGCACATAGGCTTTCGCAGGCGACAGTTCAAAGAGGAGCTGTCTGAGCTCGGCGTCCTCCTCCCGGCACTGCACCGCGAGAAGCCCCTGGCCGACAGCCGGTATGACCTCATCCGCGGAGAGCGTGATGACGTCGAACTCACCGAGATCCGCCCCGATGCGGTCGATCCCGGCTTTAGCCAGGACAATTCCGTCATACTGCTTCGCGCGCAGCTTCTCGATCCTTGTTGTGATGTTGCCGCGGATATCAAGGCACTCTGCATTCGGATACAGTCTCTCAAGCTGCACTTTTCTTCTCGGGCTGCCTGTGCCGATATACACTGTATCCGCACTATTTGCGCGGGCTGTTTCCGGCTGTCCATCGCCCGCGCGGTACGAGTTGCTGCCAAGCCTCATCGCCGCATCGTGCCGCAGCAGCAATACATCCCGCGCGTCCGCCTCATCGATGACGCCCGCAATGACAAGGCCGGCGGCTCCGTCGTAGGGCAGGTCCTTCACACAGTGCACTGCCATGTCCGCTTTTCCGGCGAGCAGGGCTTTCTCGATATCCCTCACGAACGGACCGTTCCCGCCAAGCGCTGTCACAGACGTCTTCTTATCCCGGTCGCCCTTCGTCGACACGACAATGGACGACACTTCATAGCCGGCGTTTTCAAGAATTCCTTTTACAATTTCATTCTGCGCAAGCGCCAGCTTTGAGCCCCGCCCCGCCAGTGTAATGTGTCTCATCATGCATCTTCCTTCGCCAAGAGTTCCAGCAGCGCCCGCCTGTAGATCTCTGCCCGCTCCTTCTGGTCTCCCGTCTCTTTCATTGTACGCTCCCTGAGGGCCTGCATCTGATCGAGCACCTGCTCAATATCCTCCGGCAGCATGGCCTCGATCTCCTGTCTGAGCATCCGCGCATAGAGCGGCGAGCTGCCCGCTGTGGAAATCGCAACGGAAAGCTTTCCCCGCCTGATGATCGAGGGAAAGATAAAGTCGCAGTACTCGATATCGTCCACCGCGTTGACCGGGATGCCGGCCTTCCGGCAGTCACAGGCAATCTTTCGGTCCAGCTCGCGGATCCCGGTCGCCGCCACGACATAATCACCGAGATGGATATCCGTGCTGTCGTATTCTTTTCTGATGATTCGAATTCCTTCGATATCTGTCTCCGGCGCGATCACGATCATCCTGTCCGTGAACCTTCTGAGGCGCAAAATTTTATCGGCGGCGACTTTGCCGCCGCCGATAATCAAAAATGTCTTATCGGTGATATCTGCAAAAAACGGAAAATAAGCCATACTTCTCACCTTCAGGCCGTCATCCTGCTCCTGAACATGTTGTTGAAAAAGCTCCGCAGCCGCAGGGCTGCAAGCGCCGCCATCACGCACAGCACGAAATCCGGCACGACTGTTGAGAGGAACCATACGGAAATCAGTTCCCGAAGGCCGATCCCGATATCCCTGCCGACAACAAAATTGAACATCATGTAATAGTAAATGAGACCGCAGGCATAATAGACCATTTCCCCGCAGAAGGCTGCAAATACATACTGACTGAACCGGGTCGCTTTCATGTGTTCCGCCACAAATCCCGCGACGGCTGCCGCCGCTGCAAATCCGATGAGGAATCCGAAAGTCGGTTTCATCAGGTAACCAAGGCCGCCTCCGTGCGCAAAGACCGGCACGCCGAGAAGGCCGGTGATCAGGTAGACGCCGACAGCCGCAAATCCTCTCTTTCCTCCGAGCAGAAAGCCCGCAAGAAGCGCGAAGAAGAACTGCAGTGAAAATGTCACCTGCCACACGCCGAGCGGTATCATGATCTTGATGAATGCACCGACAGCCATGAGAGCTACGAACATGCCGCACAGCACGATGTCTGTCGTGGAGGTATGTTTATTTGTCATTTGTGGGTACTACTCCTATCAGAACGCCGGCCGCCCTGCCGGGAGGCAAAGGCGGCGCAGACCGTAATCGAAATTATTGCTTAAGCTGGCGTCGCCTGGCGGCAGCGTCCCTGCGGAGCAAAATTTCGATGAGTTCTCTCCATGAACTATGGAGTGGAAAGTTTTTGTTACTTAAGATTATTGCTCCTGTCGTAATGCTTGCCGCCCCAGTAGATGCGGTGGGCGACCTCTGCCTTGTCGTTCAGCTTGACGTCCTTCATGATCCACTTGAAGAACTCATCGAATCCGGTCCTGTCGACAATGTAGCCGATATGCTCCTTGCCTTCCAGCGCGTTCGGATCGATATACTCTTCGACGTAGGCGTACGCATTCTTGACGATATCCATGATGCTC
>JAZRKZ010000190.1:0-5979 GCA_045646565.1 Lachnospiraceae bacterium | reverse complement strand
CAACTCCTTGGCCCACAGAACGACATGGCTACGATCCGACTTGAATGTACGCGCGATGCCCAGCTGCGTGATCTGGTCCGGCGTCGGTGTGAGGACCGGCTGTCCCGCATAAGTGTCTTTGTGCTGTCCCTTGTAGATCTTCGCATCCTTACCGCGCGGATAGGTCCGCACCATAGGCTTGCCCATGAACGAGATCTCACCGTTGGTGGGCTGATACACGCCCGTAATGCAGTTGAACGCGGTCGTTTTGCCGGCACCGTTCGGACCGATGAGCGCGATGATCTGTCCCTTCGGAACATCGAGCGTCAGATTGTTGACAGAGACGACGCCGCCGAACTGCATAGTCACATTTTCGAGATGCAGCGCACTCTCCTGATTTTTCTTTGTCTCTGCACCCATAGATTCAGCCCTCCTGCTCATCTGAGGATTTATCCTCTGTCACTGTCTGCGCGGCTGCATTTGAAGCAGCCTTCCCCCTGTCAGCGCCTTTTGGTTTGGCCGGCCTGCCGTTGATCCCGGGCAGCCGAAGCTCCCTGTCTCCCATAATACCCCGGGAGAAGAACAGGACGATGACCATGATGACAACGGAAAAGACGACCATACGGAAACCGTTGCGAAGGAGCGGTACCTTGAATCCGCTGCTCAGCACCATCTCGCTGTCCAGGAAACGGAGCCACCACTCCGAGCAGGCCACGTACAGGAATGTCGCGATGACTGAGCCGGAAATCGAGCCGATACCGCCGACAACGACGATCAGCAGGATCTCGTAGGTCATCGTAGAGGTGAATGCCTTCGCCTGCGCGTTGGCTACATACATGGCGAACAGAGCGCCGCCCATGCCCGCGAAGAAGCTGGAAATGACAAAGGCCAGCATCTTATGTTTCGAAAGGCTGATTCCCATAGCTTCGGACGCGATCTCATCGTCGCGGATGGATTTGAACGCGCGTCCGTATGAAGAATTGATCAGCAGGATGATCAGCAGGATGCAGATCGAGGACACGAGGAAGGGCACGAACGTAGAAAGACGAAGCAGTACCGCGCCCGAACCGTCTGTAATATTAAAGCTGGTAAATGTGGGAAATCCCTTGATCATGTTGGCGCCGTTGGTAATGGGGCCGAGTCTCTGCCACTGGAAGATAGCGCGGATAATTTCCGCAAATCCAAGTGTCGCAATAGCGAGGTAATCGCTCTTGAGACGCAGGACAGGAAGTCCGATCAGATACGCGAAGAACGCGGCTACGCATCCCGCAAGGATGATGGCCACGAGGACGCCCAGTACCATCGCAATGGCTCCGCCGACGCCTTCTGTTCCGAAGACAGCGCCGAAGATATCAACAAGAGAAGTTTTGAGGAGGCTCCCTCCGAAGAGATAATAAACCTGATCCTTCATTTTTGCCGGAACGGTCAGGATCGCGTAGGTATAGGCACCAAGAAGCATAAATCCCGCCTGTCCCAGGGAGAAGAGGCCGGTGAATCCATTCAGCAGGTTCATGGATACTGCAACCAGAGAATAGACCGCGCCTTTTTTCAATACAGTAAACAGAGGACTTGTCGGCTGCAGCACCTGCGGCATCCCCGGAATAAACATACTCAGGTTTTCCAGTATGGTCACGATCAGCAGGAGGAGGCAGATATAGCCTGCCACGGCAAGTTTCCTCGAAGTACTTTTGTTTTTACTCTGTTCCATAAGTTCCCGTCTTTCTCACAATAATCGGTGGGTACAAAGATTCGTGCGGCATAACTCCGCGGAAATCTTTTTTTACATCAATGATCAGACCTTGTCTGTGGCGGCTTCCCCGAAAAGTCCCTGCGGCTTGAGAATCAGAATGACGATGAGCAGGGCGAAGGTGAAGGCGTCTGAAAATACGGACACATCCCATGAGGACGGCAGTCCCTTGATGATGGTCTCGCAGATTCCGATCAGGAAAGCGCCGATCACGGCGCCGGGAATCGATCCGATTCCGCCGAACACCGCGGCGACGAACGCCTTGAGGCCCGGCATCGCGCCGGCCATCGGCGTGATCGCCGGATAGTTCGTAAAGAACAGGACTGAACCGACAGCAGCGAGCGCGGAGCCGATGATGAATGTCATGGAAATGACACTGTTGATTTTAATACCCATCAGGCGGCTGGTCTCAAAGTCCTTGGAGACCGCGCGCATGGCCATACCGATCTTCGTGCGGTCGATCAGCTGTGTCAGAAGGAAGACCAGCAGCAGCACGAGGAGCGGCGTCAGAATGACGACCCACTTTGTATGTGTCCCGAACACATTGATCGTACTTGAAAGGAACGGGATCGTCGGGTATGTCATGGGCTGTCCGCCGGTGATATAGGTCGCCGAGTTCTGGAGCAGATAACTGACGCCGATCGCGGAGATCATGACGGACATACGCGGAGCGTCCCGGAGCGGCTTATAGGCCACGCGCTCGATGGTAAAGCCCAGCGCGACAGTGACCAGAATGACCAGCGGAATAGAAAGTGTGATTGGCAGAACAGCCGTGAAATAAATTCCCATCAGACCGGCTACCATGAACACATCTCCGTGCGCAAAGTTGATGAGGCGGAGGATGCCGTAAACCAGTGTGTACCCGATGGCAATCAGGGCGTATTGTCCTCCTACGGAAATTCCGGAAAGCAGGACAGAAATGACAAATTCCATACTATTTTTCTCCAAAGCATGCATGTAACGCATTGAGGCGGCTCTGCCGCAGTCATGTAAAACGGACCACAGGAATAAGCCTTCAAGCGGACCGGCCCACATGGCTGCACCAGAGCATTAAGCAGCCAGCGGCGCAGCTTGCTGCCCCGCTGACCATCATACTTACAGTTCTTTACAGTTTCTTATTCGAAAGGCATTTCCCTCGAAGTATATTGCCGACCGAAATCAGTTTCCGGAACCGGTCTGAACCTTCTCAAATGCCCATACGCCGTTTGCTGTGTCCGCTGTCTTGATATAAGCGGTATCACGTACAGCATCGCCGACCTCGTCAAAAGCGATCGAGCCGGAAACGCCGTCATAAGTCACGCCGCCGATTGCAGCCTTGATGGCGCCCTTGTCCGGGCTGCCTGCAGCCTTGATCGCCTCAAGAGCGACAAAGTATGCATCATAACCCATAGCCGTAACAGCGGAGATGGTGTCGTTGCCGCCGTTGTTGGTCAGCGCAGTGGAATCGCCGTTGATGAATTCCTTGATACCTTTATCAAATTCATCGTTGCCGCCTTCCTGATAGAATGTGGAAACGAAGAGCTTGAGGTTTGTGCCGTTGGTCGCTTCAAGGACCATGTTGTCATCAAGTGTATCCGAGCCAAGGAACGGGATCTCGATATTCAGAGAAGACGCCTGCTCCATGATCTGCTTCGCATAGGCGATGGAGACCGGTGTGAAGATGACATCGACGCCTTCGCTCTTAGCCTTGTTCAGGTAAGATGTGAAGTCAGAGTTGTTGGTGGGGAAGGAGTCAGAGATGACAGTGCCGCCGGCTCCCTCAAATACCTGCTTGAAGAAAGCGATGAGACCCTGGTCATACTCATTTCCGTTCTCGCCGAGGCAATACGCCTTCTTAGCAGAGAATTTCTCCATAGCGAAGTTCGCCAGGACGTCCGCCTGGAAATTGTCCAGGAAGCAGATGCGGAAATAATAGTCATTTCCGGCTGTAACATTGGGGTTCGTGCAGGTCACGCCGATCGCTGCCAGACCGGCTTCCTCAAACTTGGGGCCGCCAGCCATCGAAACGCCGGAACCGTAGGAACCAAGAATCAGGGATACATCCTTGCCGACCAGCTCGGAAGCCGCGCTGGGAGCCTTGTCGGATGAAGATCCGTTGTCAGCATATACCAGCTCTACCTGATAGGTCTTGTCGCCGACTTCGACTGTGGGCTGCAGCTTGTTCGCATACTGCATACCCAGTGTCTCTTTCTTTCCGCCGGAAGCGGAGTCACCGGTCGAGGGCTCAAAGACGCCGATCCGGATAACATCGCCGGAAGCCTCGGTCTTCTGTGCGGTGCCTGCATCGCCACCGGAAGTCTGGGACGCGCCCCCGCCGCATGCAGCAAGACCAAGTACCATTGCTGCCGTCATGATTGCCGCGATAATCTTTTTCATTTTTTTCCTCCTTTTTTCGTTGCCTGCGCCTTCCGTTTCCCTCAGAAGGCGGAGCAGAAATAATCATTGCCCGTCTGTTAAAAAATACACAAAAACAGACAAACAATTAAAATTAATTTTAGCAATCTTACAATAATATGTCAATTGCGGTCTCTATAAATGCGGACCGGTCTCCGTTGAATTCGCCCCGCCGACTCCTCGCCCCACGCATAAGGCTGCAGCCTTGGGAGGGCACGAGCCTTAGCTCTTGCCGGCAGAAGACTTTAGGAGATAAGACGGATGGCAGACGCCCTCCATGGCACGAGCCTTAGCTCTCGCCGGCAGGTCAAAAATCCCTCTCCGTGACCCTGACACGGGGAAGGGGCATCCTGTGGACGGCTCCTTCCTCCATATGATAGAATTATTACATGAATCCGGTATTGAAGTGTAAGAGTCAACGCTGACCCGCATCCCGCACTGATTTCATGAGCGATCCCCGCGCCGCATGCGGATTCCCGTCAAGGCGTCACCGGCATTCATACAACATGGTGTGCAAATGCAACTCACGCCATACTCCCCTCCTCCCTCTCCGTGATCTACAGCGGAGCATTCTACGGGACAGCGCTGACCGACATCGACCTCCCGGCGGGCCTTCTCACGATTGAAAATTCTGTTTTCTACGGATGCGCCGATCTTACGGAAATCATCATCCCGGATTCCGTCACGACACTGGGAGAGGATGCCTTTCGAAATTCCGGCCTTGTAAGGGCCGTCATCGGGAACGGGATCACGAGAATCGAGGACAACACCTTCCGCAAAGACGATGACAGCAAGCGGAATCAGATCATCATCATGATCCACCGCTATGTGGATTATATGAATTGATTGTATGTTCAAGAGCATCACCTTGCGCTCGTATCAAAAGTCACGAGTATAGCGCGATGAAGATTCAAGTCTCGCTCGCGAGACTTGGCGCGGGATTCGGGTCAGCGCCAGCTGACATAATTCCAGGCCGAATCCCTGCGGTCTCCGCCTCGTCGTCTCCGTCACGGACCAGTTCTCTCTCAAAGTCCAGACCGCTGTGGGCCAGGCATCAGCGCGTGTTTTTTTGTAAAGTTACCGGCGGCCGAACGGGGGCCCTGATATCGGCATACACCCGCACTCCCGCAAAGCCCGCGCCATCTCTGACCTTGTCCCCGCAAGCGGGATCACCGTCTCCCTCACTTCCCGGATCCTGACCGAAAAGAGCTCCGCATATGCGCCCCCGCTCTTCTCCGAGCGTCCCGCCATCGTGGAGGATACGTCTACGATCACATTTTCCTTTCGCGGCGTGATATAGAGAGTATACTGCCGGCCGCTCCCGGCCCCGATCTCTTTAAGTCCGGTCTCCCACACCGCCTCGTTGGAAAAATTATCGCTCACAAGGGTCCCGGCCATATCAAAGAGATGACCGATGTCCCCGCTGTAAGAAATCTCCAGCATCGTATCCTTTGCGGTCTCATCCAGCTCCGGCATGGTCAGGATATATCGGTTCTTTCCGCAGAGCTTCACCGGGACATCCCTGTATTCCGGGCTGACCATCTCCACGTAGAGGGCTTCGCCGTCATCTGTGACAGTATTCTCCGACAGGAATGCGATCGTCTCGCCGTTCCTTTCAATCTCCGTATACTGAAGGCTCTCCTGCCTTGTAAGGACCACAAAGTGCACGAGCCCTCTCGCACACTCCTTAAAAAATCCGTACAGCTTTTTCTCCCCGTCCCCGAACACAGATCCGCCTTCCGCGCCGGCCGTCGATTGCCCGAAAGCGCCACACCCCTTACCCGCCCCAGCAGTGAATACCTCCCCGTCTTCGAACACGAACCTGCCTTCCATGCCCTCCGGGACAAAGAAAACACAGG
>JAZRKZ010000189.1:0-8445 GCA_045646565.1 Lachnospiraceae bacterium | reverse complement strand
CGTCAGGTATCGGATGTCCGCAATTTTCACAAAACATGTTAGTATCACTCCTTTAGTTTCTGACAGCAGACCATTCAGCCATCTGCATTACATATGCCAGATAATATCAATATCATCATTAGTCCAGCACCAGGCCGGCAGAACGGGCCATACCCGCACGGGCAAGCTCCCGCCAGTCGCAAAAACGCGGAGCACGAAGTGCGGGGTGTTCGCGAGACGAAAACGAGTAGGGGAATCTTCCCCTACTCGATGTACTAATGTATTATCAGGCGATTATTTTGCTCTGTAAAGGAATGTAGCGATCTGGCCGCGCGTGCAGTTGTCGTTGATACCGAACATTCCCTTCTTGTCGCCCTTCGTGTAGCCGGTCGTCACCTTGTTCTGGGAAGCCCAGAGGATTGCCTTATAGAATGTGTGCGTTGTCGGAACATCTTTGAACGGAGATGCCGCTGCCGTCTTCGGCGCCGGCTTGCCCTTCACTCTCCACAGGAACATCATGCCTTCGCCTCGGGTCACGTTGCGGTTGATTCCGAATGTTCCGTCGGAATATCCCTTGGTGATGCCATTCTGGGAAGCCCAGAGGATCGCTTTATAGAACGTGTGCGTTGTCGGGACATCCTTGAACGGAGACTTCGCGGCTTTCTTCGGTTCCGGTTTGCCCGCAAATCTCCACAGGAACATAATCATTTCTCCGCGTGTGCAGGACTTGTCAATACCGAACGTGCCGTCGCTGTAGCCTTTCGTGATGCCCTCGTCAGCAGCCCAGTAGATGGCGTTGAAGTACGGATGTGTCGGATCCTGGACATCCGAGAACCTGTATGCCGGCGCCTCTTCCTTAATCTCATTGACATAGAATGTCTGGACAACCCCTGCGCCGTCCCAGAGTCCGATACCAACGTACGGATTCGTGTTGTAGAAGGACTCAGGATTCTCCATCTTGAAATCAAGTGCTTCTGCGCCGTCAATCTCGATCTTGACATTGTCTTTTGTCTTCGTGATCTTGACATCGTGATACTGACCGTCATTGATGGTCTTGCCCATGCTTCCTTCAGCGATCGTGTCGCCAGCAAATCTGAACAGGCGGACGTTCTGGCTGTCGCCAAGCTGGATGGCGTATGCCTGTCTGTCGAACGGGTTCATGGCGTTGCCTGCGAAGAAAATGTTGATCAGGCCGCGTGTGTAGTTGACCTTGGTCTCCAGTGTGAATTCTTCAAATGGAATCGGATTGCCCGCCATATAGAAGTCGTTGGAGCTTCTGTTATCGCAGTGAAGCGTCTTGTCGTCAACGATCCATACGCCATTGACAGCAGTCCAGTCTTCAAGATTCGTCTCAAAGTTGTTCTCGACGACCTTGATCTTGAAGGTCTTGGACAGTTCCGGAACTTCTACAGAAGTCGCCGTGACTGTCGTCTCGCCCTTCTTGAGACCGCTTACGACTGCGGATGCCCCCTTGGCTTCGATGCTGGCTACAGAACTGTCCTCGACTGCCCACTCAACATCCTGCGCGACGTTGACCGGCAGCAGTGTGACTTTCATGTTCAGCTGATCGCCTGCATACATGAAGTTGTCTTCATCGTTGATGGTTGTGATTACGAGAGGAACGTCACTGATTTCCTTATCCCAGATTGTGTTCATCGGATAAATTGTAACGTCAGCAGTTGCGTCTCCGCCCTCAGCCACGATCTTTGCTCCGAGGCTGTCAGAAGACGGGAATATCTGCTCACTGCCGGCCGCTGTGTAATCCTTCGTGAATACTTCCACGATAGCCTTATCCATGAAGATGTGGAATGTGACGCTGCCGTCATCATTCTTTGCAACACTCTGGCTGTCAACATCACTGAAGCGTCCGGAGATCTGGATGCCGGACTTGCTGCGATCGATGGACATTCTCTCATTTTCGAGGTCATACATGATATCCGTGGATTCGCCTTCGCCAACACGAAGCTTGAATCCAACCTTTGTGGTGCCTGCTCCCGGATAGATTGTCGATACGATCTCGTAGCTGTCGCCTGCAAAGTCGTCAAGGAGAGTATTGTCGGCAGTAACTTCCGCACCCGTGAGGTCAATGACTGCCTCGCCGCGGAGAGATTCATACTCCTCAATCGGGGTCTGTGTCAGGACATACTTGTCGCCATCCTTAACGAGACCTGCTTTGAGGATCATGTTGAAGGTTCCGTTGAAGTCCTGGCCGACTTTATTGGCAACTGCATTGCAGTAGTCATCCCAGGTGTTCGCCCAGTTGATTTCAAGAATGTCGGGCAGTGTCGGATTGGCAACTGTGCCGAAGTCCTGTACATAGAATGTCATGGCGGCATAGAAGTCCTTGCCGAAGTTCATGATGCCGTCGCTGTTTTCATAATCGCTGTCCGGGATGAACTTCCACTTGCCGTCCACTTCCTCAAAGTCACCGACTTTGTAGAAGCGGCCGCCGCGGGAGAGTACCCACTTGATGTTGCCGTCAGATGCCTTGATCGGATAGAGATCCGGGCACTCTGTGTGGAGATTGCCGTAAGGTGTCTCGCACTTCCAATCCAGCAGGTTGTCGGAAGAGTAAATGCGGAGCGGGCCGCCGGCCAGGACCATAAACCACTTATTCTCCCAGTGGAAGACCTTGGGATCACGGAATGCGTCGGTGCCGAGCGGATCGTTCGTCCAGTCTGCAGCAATCTGGTCAACCTTGGTCCACGTCTCACCCTCATCCTCGCTGTAAGCCAGCTTAATGCGCTGTCCGTTGCCGTCGCAGGTAATAAGTGCGACAAGGCCGCCCTCCGACGAGGAGAACAGGCCGGATGCGTTGGTATCATCAATCACCATGCAGCCGGAGAACATAGCTCCGTTCTCATCCGGATAGAATGCGATCGGCTGCTCTTCCCAGTGGATCAGGTCGGTGCTGGTTGCATGCGCCCAGTGCATCGGCCCCCACTGCTTTGCGTCATAGAACTGATAGAAGAAATGATACTTGCCCTTGTAATAAACAAGGCCGTTGGGGTCATTGGCCCAGCCGTCTTTGAGTGAGTAGTGATATTCACTGCGGTATGGCTCATTGTAATAGATAGCATTAGGCTGTCTGCGATGTACATTGACGCGGTATGTCAGAGTGGCTTCCGCGCCATCGTCATTTTTGACGGTGCTGAGAACTGTGACATAGTTGACGCCTACTTCGATAGGAACGCCCTTGCCATCAGCATATTCATTGCCGTCCGGACCGATTATAGTCACTTCCGCAGCGCTGCTTGCGGGAGCAGCTACGATATCTACTGTGGAAGCATCATTCCCTACATACTGAATATAGATCGGCTGTTCCGGGAAGAACTGGCCTTTCTTTTCAACAGTTCCGGATGACTCTACAGTGATGTCCTCAAGAAGCGGATTGAAGTCACCGTCGATCGGTGTGAAATACGTATTCTGGAACACCATCTCGCCGTTCCAGTTGAGGAGCCCGAAATAGCCGTCTGTAAGGCATGTATTCTGGCCTCTGTCATCCGGCTGAATGACGTAGTCACCGGTACTTGCCATAAGTGTATCATTGACATAGTAGGAGACCCATCCGTCATATGCGACGACCTTCAATCTGTATATGCCGTCACCCGATTCCGGGCAATCTCTGTCATTACCGATGACCATATCCCGTCCGTCGACCCATCTCCAGAACTTGCCTCTCCTGCTTCCGCCATCCAGGTTGACAGCGTAGCAGTTCTTGT
The DNA here is from genome assembly GCA_045646565.1 of Lachnospiraceae bacterium. Lineage (GTDB taxonomy): Bacteria > Bacillota > Clostridia > Lachnospirales > Lachnospiraceae > Chordicoccus. The sequence goes on along the minus strand of JAZRKZ010000189.1, from coordinate 4,744 downwards.
TATTGGCGTCAGACCCGTTTCTGAAAATGAGTGCAGCCGCACCGCCATCGATGAATTTGACATCGGTTGAGAAAACAAAGTTGTCACATCTGGTCTCGGAGAAGAGGAAGCTGTCTCCCAGGCCTTTGGCATCGCTGTGCAGGCCCTCGTCCGTGACTTCCCATGTGCCGCTTGTCGACTTAAGGCCTGTAAGGTTGGTGCTAAAGCGGGGATCTTCACCCAGTTCGGCAGCATCTCCGCTGGTATCAACGTATTCACCTTCAAATGTAATATTGGAGAATGTAGCCTCGGAATTCCAGGTGAGAACGCCTACGTAGCCGCCTGTCCAGGAGTTGAGCTTGCCTGATTTGGAAGCTGGCTCCACGCCGTTATTGCCGAAGCTGTAGGTGAACTCACCCTTCTCATTGACTTCTAATTTGAAATGAACAGGAATCGTGAAATCGACTCCGGCGCAGCTTCCGCAGTTAGTCTCATTCAGATCAGGGCCAAACATACGGAAAGCGTCATCGCCTTTGCGTCCGGAGTCAACATTTGCACCATTCCAGTGAGCACCCGGAGCAGTCTTGCTGGATAAGCCGAAGATCAGGGCTGCGGAATTGACATCCTGTCCCTGCTTGAACTGGACGTCAGCTTCCAGCGTAAAGGAATTCACCTCTTCATCAAGCCCGTTGTAAACCGCAAAGTGGTCGCCGCCCGTGTTGGAGACGGTGACTGTGCCTGCCTCCTCATCGATAGTGAGGCCTTCCTGAGGTGATGTGAAATCAGTCAGGCCGCCGGCACCGACGATTTCTTCTGCGGCGGTCTCTTCCACCAAAGCTTCCTCTTCGGCAGGAAGTTCCGCTTGCCCGGAATCTTCATCGGGCACTTCCGCCGCATCGATGATCAGGGCCTCGTCTGCGGAGGGAACTAATTCTTGTGCCATAACTGCCGGCACCGGTCCTAAGATACTGACCAGTGCCATGATGATGGCCAGCCACAGTGATGCCCATCTGGTTGCATGTTGCTTCTTCATCTTTCTACTCCTTTCTTTTGACTGATTGCGCAAATAAATAAGCGTCATAGTATTTATTATTAATTATAATATACCCAAATTATCTGACACATAATTATTGTAACTAAAGAAATATTTCATTTATCACATATTACATGACATTTGTAACGCATCCTCGCTGCCTGATTCATCCAATGAATCCACAGGGCTGTATCATTCAAATTATGCCGCAGGAACGGGCTGCCCGGCAAAGCCGCAACTGCATCTTCGTTCAAATAAGCAGCAGGGACAGACTGCCCGTCCCGCTCTGCGGACTCCGTTCCTGGGCGGAAGAAGGAGGCGGGTGCGGGGCGCCGGACATCCAGTGGACATCCGGCGCCGACCGCAGCGGAGCGAAGACTGACGACTGATGGACGCAGCATATGGCGGCAAGTTGGAAGTTTAAAGCCAATTCTGATTGAGACGGTACACTGGCATGTTATAACATTAAAATCTGAAATACCATATTTACATAGCAGGTGAACGCGAACAGGGTCCCGTCGGCATTCCGCTCGTCCGGGTCATAGGCATCGCTGGTTTCCTGCCCGTCCTTTCCGCTGACGGTGAACTTCATGCTGCTCTCCGTATAGTCATACGCGTCGGCCTCCGGAAGGTTCATATAGAAGTTCACACCGATCGCGCCCTGGGCAAGCGTCAGCGCATGCTTATCAATACTCGGTGCCGTCGGCAGCGGCTGCCATACGGCTGTGATGATCATGTCATCGCTGACCGTGACAGTATCGCCTGCCTGTTTCAGGTTCTGCGCATCGTCTCCGACCTGCCATCCGGCAAATTCCATATTTTCCGGAATTTCATATGTGCATACCGGCAGTTCATATAAGTAGCCGACATCGGCAGGTGCATCCTCCATCTCGCCGGCTGCTCCGCCGGAGGCAAACACAATACTTGTCTCCTTAATGATGCCGAATGTCTTTACGAGTTCGACCTCCATATCCTCGCCGGTCACGGTTGGGTGTTCCCAACTGTCCCTGAGAACAGCTGTAATCTTTGCCGTGAACTGGCCCGGTCCGCGAACGCCATAGCTGTATGTATCCATACTGTATGCGACCGGGACTTCATTGCCGTCCACGTCATAGTATTTAAGCGTGTATTTGTTTGCAAGATCCAGATTGTTTAAGGACGACGTATTGCCTTCCATCACTTTCCACACGCCATGGATATTCCCGTCGTACGGGATGTCTTCAGCCACGATCGAGATCCTTCCATACGAATCCACATAGCATTCCTCGTTAACGCATTCGACGATCGCCGCACCGGTATCATCCGGATCCGCCGTGAGCGCATAGGCGTGCTCATGTAATACGTATAGAGCCTCGCCGTCCTCATTCTTTTTGAGGTAGCACCTGGGCGAGACCTCGTCCATGCTGAAAATGTCAACTACATCCGTATCCGGATTGTAAGTTGCAAAACCTTCCGTCAGGATAATGTCGCCAACGTTGAAGGGAGATTGTTCCGTCCTTACGCCGATGGCCGCGTCAGGACCGAGTTCACCGGCCACTGTGATTACCGATCCGGATTTCAGGTATACATTGCGCAGCGGATCGTCGGGGTCATCATAGGTATTGCCGGTGATGACCGGGGAACCTGCGATCTCAAATGTGCCTCCGTTGACACAGACGACGCCCCGGTAGCCCCTGCTGTTCTTTATCGTTCCGTCGGTCATACGGAATATACCGCCGGACTGCACATTCACGACGCCGTCGCTGCTGTATTCTCCGTTCACGTTGTCGAACGTTACGCCGGAGGCGTTAAACACTCCGCCGCTGCCAACGAGGACAGTGCCTCCATAGACAAGGTTGTTGAATCTTCGCCGTTCGGTATCCGTTATCGTTCCGCCCTTCATATTCAGGGTTCCGCTGATATCAATACCATCCAGATAGTAGAAGTTCGTGAGCACGCCCTCGTTTTCCTCTTCATCAAAAATACTCAGTGTTGAGCCGGATTCGACTTTGATGGAGCCGTAGTTTCCGTCGATCGTCTTCCCGTTCAGGCAGATGTTCATCGGCTCCGCCCCGCGAATCGTCCATGTCGTATTCTCCGGCAGCGTAACATCGTTAAGCAGGAAATAATTCCCCGCCTCGGTCGGCAGGCTGTCTGTGTCCGACCACTGCGTGAAGCGGATGCCGTCATGCTCATGAAGTTCGGAGATTGTCGCCGTAGCTGAATTCGGTTCCTCGGCGCTGCCGACATCTGTATAGTTTTTACCCTTGAAATACCAGTAAACGGTATAAGTTCCAGACTCTGTGGCCGTCGGCACGCTGTCTGTCCATTCGCCGTCCTCGCCGAGGCGATACCAGACCGTGCCGTTTAAGAATACTGCACTCCCGCACATCCACCTTAACGTTCTTAAGTGTCTCCGCCTCCGGAAGAAGGGCCCGGTCAATCCTGCCGGGTAGAGCAGCGATGATGACCCTGGATCCTGACGGTGCGAACATGTCTTCCTCGACCAGGAACTGATGCAGTATGTCGCTTCCGCCAAGCACGAGTATGGTATGCGGCTCTTCCGGTGCGTCCGGTTCATGTGAGAAAGAATCCGGGGCAGTCGCTGCACATTCCTGCAAATCCAGCGGACTGTCATCCTCCGCGATCCAGATCAGCTGGTCGCCCGGCTGCAGGAATTATGGCGAAAAAAAGCTGCCGCATTAAACAGTGTCATCTCTTTAATGCGGCAGATTTATATTCATTTGCAGAATTTAGATGTCAGGAAGGCTCCTTTTTTAAGCTCCTTATGATGCTACGACCTTTATCAGCAGAAGCGCCAGATTAATAAGTATGATCGGTCTTACGATTTTCGATCCTTTATGCATCGCAAGTCCGGCCCCTATGTAGTTGCCCGCCATGTTGCAGATCGCGGCGGCAATCCCCAGAGGGATGATGACCTGACCGTGCAGCAGAAAAATCGTGAGCGATGTGATATTGGTCGTCAGATTGATGACCTTGGTCTGTGCATTTGCCGCTGTGATCCCCATTTTGGCAAATACAGTGAACGCAATAATCAGAAACGTCCCTGTTCCCGGACCGTAAAAACCGTCATAGACTCCTATGATGAAGGATGCGGCCGCTGCCACAATGAACGTTCTCCTGTTCTCTTTGACCGCTCCGCCCCTGTCTTTGAACAGGTCCTTATTAAGAACAAAAAATGCTGCTACGGGAAGTACAACGAACAGCACATTTTTCATCACACGGTCGCTCATACGCATAGAAAGCTGCGCTCCGAGCGAAGAACCGAGGATGGCGCAGATCACAGCGGGAACCGCGAGCTTGAAATCGACAAGCTTATGCCTTATGAAGCGTACTGTGGCAAGACTTGTGCCGCATGTCGAAGACAGCTTGTTCGTGGCTATACTGGAATGAATTGGAAGCCCTGCGAAAAGATATGCAGGCAGAGAAATAAGACCTCCACCGCCGCCGATCGCGTCCACCAGACCGGCAATAAAAAGCATGGGACATACGATAAGAAACATTTTTGCGTTAAGCTGCATAGTAATTCTGCCTCTCTCCTTCTGACTTGCTTAAACGACCTTGATCTGACACACCTGCATAGCTTTCAGCGCGTTCTCATGGCTCTCCGGAGTCACGCCCGCACAGCAGGCCGCGTCAACAATGATCGGAACTTCCGGCAAAAACGCCTTGATCAGCATAGCGTTCGAGATGACGCATATATCTGTGCAGAGTCCAATCAGTGTGATGCTG
>JAZRKZ010000188.1:0-2558 GCA_045646565.1 Lachnospiraceae bacterium | reverse complement strand
CATGCAAAAGGTTTCGATATCAGTATTTATACTACAGACTTTGAAAATGAGTTTATCTCCCTGACTGATATTGCCAAGTATAAAAGTCCTGCTCCGAATGACGTGATCAAGAATTGGATGCGTAGTCGTGAGACATTGGAGTTTCTTGGTTTATGGGAAACTCTGCACAATCCTGGCTTTAAACCCGTCGAATTCGACGGGTTTAGGAAGGAAGCGGGACTCCATGCATTTACGATGTCTCCTTCAAAATGGATTGAGAGTGTCAATGCCATTGGAATAACAACCAAGGCAGGGCGTTATGGCGGGACCTATGCGCATTCAGATATAGCTCTGGAGTTTGCTTCATGGATTTCTGCTGAGTTTAAGTTATATATTGTAAAGGACTATCAGCGAATTAAGCATGATGAGAACAGCCGCCTCTCCCTGAACTGGAATCTAAACCGTGAGGTCGCGAAGCTGAATTACCGTATTCATACGGATGCAATTAAAGCGAATCTGATCCCACCGGATCTGACCCCGGAACAGATCTCATATAAATATGCGAATGAAGCAGACCTTCTGAATGTCGCTTTATTTGGCAAGACAGCGAAACAGTGGAGGGATGGGAACCCTGATAAGAAAGGCAATATCCGTGATGATGCGAACCTGAACCAACTGCTGGTCCTCGCTAATATGGAGAGCTATAATGCCATCCTCATCGAACAGGGAAAGCTGATGTCCGAACGCCTGGTACTCTTAAGAGATCTGGCTGTCAGACAGATGCAGACACTTACCAGGATCAGCACGGAGCATTTGCCGCTGCTACCGGATGGTAGGCCGGATACGGAGTGAAAATGATCAAGAAGTTACAGAAATGTTATATCTACACCCGTGTCTCCACTGCGATCCAGGTCGACGGTTACAGTCTGGAGGCCCAGAAGGATAAGCTTCGGAAATACGCGGAATACCAGGCCTATACAATCGCCGGAGAGTATTCCGATGAAGGCTTTTCCGGAAAGAACATCCAGGGTCGCCTGGAGTTTCAGCGGATGCTTCAGGACATCCAGAACCGCAAGGATGATGTCGACTATGTTTTAGTATTCAAGCTTTCACGCTTTGGTCGGAATGCTGCTGACGTTCTGAATTCCCTGCAGCTCATGCAGGACTTCGGCGTGAACCTGATCTGCGTAGAGGATGGGATTGACAGCTCCAAGGACGCCGGAAAGCTGATGATCTCCGTGCTGTCCGCGGTGGCAGAGATCGAACGCGAGAACATCCGGACCCAGACGATGGCAGGACGCGAGCAGAAGGCCAGGGAAGGCCGCTGGAACGGCGGATTTGCCCCTTACGGCTACAAACTGGCCGATGGCCAGCTTCTTATCGCCGAGGACGAAGCAGAGGTCATACGGGTCATTTATGACCGTTATATCCATACCAATGAAGGCGTGAGCAATGTAGCCAAATATCTGAATGATCACGGCTATGTAAAGAAGATCCGGCAGAACGGAACGATCCCCGGCTTCTCAGACAACTTTGTGAAAAAGGTTATCGATAACCCGGTCTATATGGGAAAGATCGCATACGGCCGCAGACGTACGGAAAAGAAACTGGGAACCCGGAATGAGATGCATGTCGTTGAACAAGCGGAGTTCCCGGTGTATGATGGGATACACGAAGCGATCATATCCGAGACTGACTGGAACCTGGCACAGGAAAAACGGAAAAAGAATGCCTATCGCCGGGAAAAGATCCGTGACGTCAACCATGTTCATCTTCTGTCAGGCCTCTTAAGATGCCCTGACTGCGGGAAACCCTTATACGGCAATATCGCCAAAGCTCACAATAAAGATAATAAGACCCGGTATTATTACTACTGCAAGAATACCCGTGGCGAGACCGGCCACAGATGTTCTTTCCGGACGAATCTGGAACAGACTGAGATCGACCGCTATGTGGCAGGCATCATCTCTGCCATGGTTCACGATAATCAGTTTGAAAAAGCAATCAGGGAAAAGATCGGAGCAGTTGTCAATACAGAGGAGCATGAAAAGAAACTGGACACCTTGAAGGGACAGCTTCGGCAGCTTCTGGGGACTAAGTCTCGTTTAGAGACGCAGATGGATACCCTGGATGTCACGGATCCCCACTACGATCGTAAGATCCTGGATCTTCAGCGCCGTTATGATGATCTCTATGATAAGATAGCGGAGGTCGAGGGTGAGACTGAAGATACCCGAAAACAGATCCAGACGATCCGTAGCGAGCAGATCTCCGGCGAGAACGTATACCAGCTCTTACTGGCTTTTGATGAGCTTTACGGTGAAATGGATGAACCGGATAAGAAAGATCTTTTAAGGGCCATTATCGAGGGGATCGACCTGTACCCGGAGAAGCGGCCTGACGGCAACTGGATCCGGAATATCGTATTTACCTTCCCGGTTCCGATCCAGGGGCATGAGGTCAAGGAATTGCCCTTGGAAAAATCAACGCTTATTGAGACGGTAGTATTGATGTCACGGGTAAATGGCTGACCTGCAAAAAAGTGCCGTAAGTACTGGCTTTTCGGGCATTTTGGAATC
>JAZRKZ010000187.1:0-3585 GCA_045646565.1 Lachnospiraceae bacterium | reverse complement strand
TTTCCGCCCACTACGATGCCTTTCATGGCATTCTTTTGGACAAACCTGAATGCCGGGCCGAACAGCTCATCCCTATTTAGGAACCGCTCCTTCTGCAGCTCCGCAGAATTGCCGTAAACCATGTGCTTTATCTGATATAAGACGCTTGCTTTCCCCGTCATCGTGTAGATCGCATTGATAACTGTGGTGAGATCGCTGTAACCCCAGAAGACTGCCCTGCTCTTCGAAATCAGTTCATAATTCAGATCATCCAGGATCTGATTTGCAACGTCTCCTCCGGAAATATCATAGATTTCCTCTACATCCGGATCCGCGAACATACTCATTAGCTGCCCGGCTCTAGCTTTCGGCGTGCCGGAGAAAACGCCCTCTGCCGCATAAATGCAGGAACTCAGAATCGGCTCATAGTCAATTGACTTAAGGAATCTTACCAGTTCCTCATTTCGTCCGCGGTATTCTTCCTTTTGCGCATCCGAGCATGCGACAATACCAACTTTTTTCATGGATTCTCACTCCAAAGTCAAATCAAAACCGCCAGGATTTTTCCCGGCGGCTTCGGATTCTCGATTGATTATTAATAAACTGACATCACCAAATTACATTCACCGGATATTTAGGAATTATGGTATCCCTCGTCACAATCGACATCTTCTCAGAAATTGCCTGTGCAACTATCAGTCTGTCAAAAGGATCTTTATGGATATCCGGCAGAGACTTGATTACATCCAAATGTCTGGGGCGAATTGCCAAAATCTCAATATTTTCAGATACACACATCTCCGCCATTTCTGAGACCGAGCATTTTAATTCCAGCTTTCCGATGCTATTCTTTATGGCGATCTCCCAAAATGAGGCAATACTGACCCATGCTTCATCAGAATAAGTTATTGTATTCATTGCTGCATCCGACAGCTGATCCGCCTTGAAAAGATAGAACAACAATGCATTCGTATCTAGCAAAATCATTACATATACTCCTCAAATCCCTCTGGCGTGTCATCAAAATCATCTGCTATATAAAGCAGCTGATCTGAGTAATGCCCCGGGACTCTTTTGGGAGATTTTGCTTTCCTCTGAGCTGCTTCATACTTTATAAATCTGACAAATTCTATTACTCTGAGAATGTCCTCTTCAGTAAGTCCCATGACTTCTCGCTCAAGTAAATCAATAGCCATAATACTCACTTCCTTGTCTTTGATGCGTGATTTATTACTTATTATACTTTTTTAGACGACAAATGAAAATACCATTATACTTATCTTCGTCAGGCATTATCAAGGCATCGCCTTCCTTAATTAATCCATACCTGAATCCCCTGCCTCCTTTTGCGGTTCACGCACTCTGCTGTCAGATTCACCCAGCTTGCGCAGTGGTCCAGAATAATCGAGTCAGTAGTAATCACCCGTTCTTTTCCATAGAGCGCCCTGTCAACATCCCGCCGAATCTGGATATCCAGGTCAAATGAATATCCTCCGGTTTCCGCAATATCCGCAATAAGAGCCTTCAGTCTGCCGGAATTGGATACCGGCTCATCGAGCAGTATATTTACCTTGCCGACCGCTGCATCTCTGAGTACGTCAAACATCAGCCGCACAGCCTCTGTCGTCTCCGGAATCAAGCGGTACGTTCCCCTCAGAGCGGCAAGATCACGGATCGTCCCATCCATGCAGCAAAAAAGCAGAGAGTCACAAAGGAGCACCTCCAGTGTGATAATTGTATTAAAACCATCGATCCAGACATCCTTGCCGGACAGATCTGCAAATGAAACCTGCTTCTCTTTTCGGTCTTCCAGCTGCTGCCGGGTTGCAACGCTCCTCATAATGGACAGCCGCTGCCTCTCGGAAAGCATAAAATGATTACCTGCGAAGACCGTTGCCTGCTTCAGATCATAGCCTTCATTTATAAGATATACAACGTGCCTGGATGCGGTTTTTAATGTAGAGACTGCCTCCGTTGAAAAGTTCCGGTCATCCTCCGGCACATATCCGCGCTTTGCGTTCATTGATGAAATCCCCTCTCGAGTTCGTTACATTTGCACTTACTCACTTACACTTATGTATCTGCGTATAAGGATACTTCCATACAGAAACCACAGGTAAAAATACCAGAATACGAGAGTAATCGCCGGATACGATATGCCTCCGATCTTCATAATGACAGCCACGATTATCAGGACCATTGAAAATATGTGCAGCGCGATCCACTTATCATTTCTGTCTATAATGAGATGCAGAATTGTAGCAGGCATAAACGTGTAGTCCATACATACAACAAGAACTCCCACTATGTCGTACCACTTTAGAGTCATCCCCTCATAAAACACTCCTGCAATCGCCATCGTGGTAAAAACAAAAACTGCCACGTCCAGAACTCTGCTTACTTTTCCCAATAAAGTGCTTTTCATCTCCCGGTAAATCCGCCCCACTGCCTCTCTGAGTATGGGGGCTTAATTTTGTACGCATCCGGGCTGATTTCTACATCCGGTCCGCAGACCACTTCACGAAGCTCATCGCATCCGCCAAAAACATAGGCATATATCTTTTTCATTCCCGAGCCGCATACCACCCTTTTCAGATTCCTGCAGTTTGCAAATGTAAACGGCGGAAGATTCGTCAGTCTGTCCGGCAGCACGATTTCCTCGAAAAAGCTCTCACTGAACGTATATCCCCACAAATCCGTCAATCCCGCAGGCAGCACAATACTGTGAAGGTTTTCACATCCTCTGAACACGAATGACCCCATATTAGTGACTGAATCGGGGATATGGACAGAGGTTATTCCCTGTGCCCGGCAAAAAGCCTGTCATTAATGACCGTAATGGGTGCTCCCCCATAACTGCCCGGAACAGCAACCTCCGCTTCATCTCCGCGGTATCCCATAACACTGAAAGTGTCATCTGCATTCTGTTTATAATAAAAATCCTGCATAACAATGCTCCTCAGATTCCAAGCTCCCGGCATGCCAAATCATACACGCGCGGGTTCCATCTTACAGGACGACTATTCTTCCATTCCCGTATTCTCACGGTACAGTTCCATCATATCTTCGTCCGGAACAAAGCGTGAGCCCACGTCGTCAATCAGAGACCGGAACTCGTCCGCTGCTTCCTTACGATCTGCGTACAGCTTTCCGTATTCATCGGTCCAGCTGTCCTCGTCCTCAAAATCAGCTGCCGCATTGCCGCTGATATCATTTTGCATATCCTCTTTACTTAAATCATCGTTAAACTCGACAGCTGTCTCCCCTCCGAGAATCAGGTTCGCGTATACCCGGTTGTTCATGCTCCGCTGGACACCGATCTGCGTGCTGTTGTCCACCAGCGTATTATGAGCAAACCCACAGTCTTCGGTAAATCCGAGATCTATGTCGTAGCCTCCGAAGCCGATCCCGGCCCATCCGTGGCAGTCCGCAATCACATTATCATGTACGTTGACCCCGGTTACCTTGAATATTTCATTTTCCTCCGGGCTGTGTTCCGTCGCGACTTCCAAACCTATATCGCAATTAAAAATAATATTATTACAGATTTCTATATCACATCCCCCATCGACATAGATTCCATCTGCGCAGAGGTCATATTCTCCA
>JAZRKZ010000186.1:0-2488 GCA_045646565.1 Lachnospiraceae bacterium | reverse complement strand
AATCTATAACGACCTTAGTGAAGTGGTGGATTCGGACCTCCCGGATAAGGAATTATCGCAGCTTACTGCGGAGATCGTGGAGTTTGAGAATATTGGATTCATAACGATCGAAGGGGAGTCTGAAAAGGGCAAGGCTTTCTATGACGAGGAAGTCCATGCGGAGTTCTATCCGGAGGCGGAGTCGATCCTGCGGACGCTGGAAGAGTTTACGAGCCTGAGCGGAATATAACGCCTGGGAGACGACAAATATGACATTAGAAGAGGAGCTGTCAGGCGCATGAATCAGCTGACGGAAATAGAAATGAAGGACAGGGGCAGTGAGGAGCTTGAGATAGATCTGCTTGAACTGCTGGGGTTTTTATACGGACATCTTATTTGGATCATTTTGGGTTTCCTTACCGGCGCGGTGGTCGCGGGGCTGGTAACCTTTTATCTGATCGCACCTAAATATACAGCGACAGCGAAGATGTACATGGTCTCGTCCGGTTCGCAGAGTGTGGTCGACCTGACCGACCTTAACATCGGTCAGTCGCTTTCTTCTGACTATGTGGAGCTTCTGAAGACCCGCCCGATCATCGAGAGTGTGATCGAAGAGCAGGGACTTCCCTATAGTTATAGCCAGATGTTGTCCATGCTGCAGCTTTCAGTCATCTCAGGTACGAGGATCATTGCGATCAGAGCGACAGGACCTGAACCCACTGAGTCCATGAATATCGCGAATGCGCTTGCGGAAAAGGGCGTATCGGAGCTTCCCAAGCTCATGGAGACACCGCAGCCCCATATCGCCGAGTATGCGATCATTCCCGTAAATCCGAGCTCTCCGAGTCTGAGCAGGAATGTCATGATCGGCGCTTTGATCGGTATTATCGTTATTCTCGGAATACTTACGATCCGCTTCCTTATGGACGACACGTTCAAGTACGCGGAGGATATAGAGAGAGAATTCGGCGTCATGCCATTGACCGTGATTCCGGAAGGAAAGATCGCCGGGACAGAAAGCGACCTGAAGAGAGCCGGAAGACGAAGAAGAAAGAAAGAGGCGAAGAGGGGGCAGTAAGGAATGCGTGATAAGCTAATACTGGAATTCGGCGCAAAGCCCGAACTCCCCTATGTGATCGAGGAGGCGGTCAACCGCCTGAGGATCAATATAAGCTTTTTGGGCAAAGAAGTCAGAAAGATCATGATTGCCAGTTCAGAACCCAACGAGGGAAAGTCTTTTGTGGCCTTCCATCTGTGGGACCAGATAGCACGCTCGGGTGAGAGGACGCTTCTGATCGACGCAGATATGAGAAACTCGAACATGTTCGTCAAATACGCAATGGCAAGATCGGACGGAAAGGAAGCTTTTGGACTCTCGCATTATCTCTCCAGAGATATGGAACTGGAAGAGGTGCGGATGCACACGGAGAATCCGACCGGTGATTTCATTCCCAATGTGGAAAATGTCATAAATCCGTCGATGCTTCTTGAGAACCGAAAATTTGAAGAACTGCTGGAGGAGATGGCGAAGGAATACAGGTATATATTTGTCGACGTTCCCCCGCTGAGCATTGTTTCGGACGGAGAAAGGATCGGAAACCTGTGTGACGGCGCGATCCTGTGCGTTAGGGGAAACGCCACTTCTAAGGCACTGGTGCGTGAGTCTGTACATCAGCTTGAGCGGTCGGGCTGCCCGCTTTTGGGCATCGTGCTCAACCGCGTAGGAGATTCAAAATCCGGCTACTACCACAAGTATTACGGCAGTTATTATTACGGTAATAAAAAGTCTAAGTGAGCATAAAGCTGATAGAATAAGGCTGCGGCGGGACTTCTGCTCGCTGTTAAATGTGGTGGTCGGCAGTGCGTACTTCGTATCTGCCTGCTGCATAGAAATCAAGAAATGATGTGTAAACTAACCGATAGGCGGCAAAGTTTTAAAGAGGGTTCTTGCATTGTGTCTTGCGATAGTCCTGATGCTTGCGTCTTCAATGGCAATAATGTCCGCGGTGTCAATTCTGCAGGTAAAGGCGGAGAATACTGCAAGGAAGCTATCTGGGCAGTTGTACAACTGAATAGGTGGCAGCGGGGGACGTCGTTTCCCTGCTGCTTTTATGTTACGGAGACTTACTTATGAAGATTCACGGATTACAGAAAATGACTCTCCTGGATTTCCCGGGCCATGTCGCCTGTACGGTTTTTTTGGGGGGCTGCGACCTGAGGTGTCCCTTCTGCCATAATTATGAGCTCGCGACCGGAAAAGTCCCTCCGGTGATGGAGGAAGAAGAGCTGTTCGCTTTTTTGTCAAAAAGAAAGGGTCTTTTAGATGGTGTTGCGGTCACGGGCGGCGAACCGTGTCTGCACAGGAATCTCCCGGAGCTGATGACGCGGATCCGTGAACTGGGATTCGCGGTGAAGCTGGACACGAACGGGACGCACCCGGATATGCTGCGGATGATCCTCGAAAGAGGGATTGCGGATTACGTGGCGATGGATATCAAGAACAGCCCGG
>JAZRKZ010000185.1:0-11830 GCA_045646565.1 Lachnospiraceae bacterium | reverse complement strand
AAGATCGCCGGATGCGTCGAAATCCGGAAGATCGCCGGATGCGTCGAAATCCGGAAGATCGGCAGGTGCGTCAAGGTCCGGGAGTTCCTCGGTCAACGCGTCGTCCGTCCGGCTGTCTTCTTCCTCAAAGGAATCCCGGTCTGACGCCGGCGCTGTTCTTATTTCATAAACGTCATCCGTATCGTCGGGAATCGTGATTTCTCCGGTCAGGGGATCGATCAGTCCGACAGGCGCTGAAGTGATTTCCGGCACTTTCTTTTTGCGCCGCCTGGCGTGCGGGAGCTTTCGATGCCGCATGGAGCCGGCGATCTGTATGTTGTCCATTCGTTGTGATTCTTTGTCGGTGAGGGACATTGAGATATAATCTCCTTTTTGAAAATGTGTCGGCGGTCTTCCCGGAGGGAAGCCCTCTCCTGCGATTTTGAGACGCGATATATTATAGAGTATTATAACTTCTTATATTACAAAACGCAAGTTCGACACTGCCGCGGACAAAGGTGCGGGACTTCAATAACTCGGCACTTGCAATCACGCCCTTATCTGGTATAATTGAAAAACCGCGGTCAGAGCCTGAGCGCGGCGCTGCCTGTTTGAGGCGGAAGCCGCGAAGGGAACGCCGGGGCTCTTGATAATAGGATGGAGGTCATAATGTATATCATAGTCGGATTGGGCAATCCAGGAAGAAAATATGAGGGCACCAGACACAACATGGGCTTCGATGTCATCGATCGCCTTGTCTATAAGAACAATATCCCGTCAGGCGGCACGAAGTTCCACTCCCTGTACGGGTCGGGAATAATCGGAAATGAGAAGGTCGTGCTGGCCAAGCCGCTCACCTATATGAATCTGAGCGGAACGGCGGTGCGCGAACTGGTGGATTTTTACAAGATCGATCCGGAGACACAGCTGATCGTGATCAGTGATGATGTCGACCTTGCGCCGGGCAGGATCCGGATCCGCAAGCAGGGATCCGCAGGCGGCCAGAATGGGCTGAAACATATCGTGCAGTGCCTTGGGACGCAGAAATTCATCCGTATCCGGATCGGGACAGGCGGCAAGCCGGAGGGCTGGGAGCTAGCGGACTGGGTCCTGTCAAGATTCACGATGGATGACCGCGCGCTTGTCGACGATGCGATCGTGAGAGCGGCGGAGGCAGTCACTATGATCTGCACGGACGGGATCGACAAGGCAATGAACACCTACAATGTAAAGGTATGACAGAGAAATTATGCAGACATTTATAAAGCCGCTCACAGAGCTGGCTGAGTTCACGGAAATTCGGGACCGGATGCGACGGGGCCGGGGCATATGCGCCCTCACCGGATGCATCGACGCCCAGAAAGCGCATATGGTGCACGGCCTTTCGGACGGGGCGAAGATCGTTGTTGTGGTCACGGAGAACGACCTCACAGCCAAAGCCGCCCACGAAGATCTGAGGTTCTTTGAGCCGGACGCTCTGCTGTATCCGGCCAAGGATCTGCTCTTTTACCAGGCGGACATCGCCAGCAACCTGCTCGATACAATGCGGATGCGGGTGTTCAGATCCATGGCGGAAGCGGAGCGGACGGTCGTCGTTCTGCCCGTCGCAGCCCTGATGGATCAGGTCTCGGCGCGGGAGTCCTTCCTTGACGGCTGTATTTCGTTCGACCGGGAGGACGAGACGGACCTTGACTGGATCAAGGAAACCCTTGTGGAAATTGGCTATGAGAGATGCGCCGAGGTCACGCTCCCCGGCCACTTTGCCGTGCGCGGAGATATCGTGGATATCTGGTCGCTCACGGAGGAGCATCCTTTCCGAATAGAACTCTTCGGCGACGAGATCGACTCGATCCGCTCGTTCGACGCGGAGTCGCAGCGGTCGATCGAGGAACTGTCCCATATTCTCATCTACCCGGCGAACGATCATATAGGCCGCCTTGGCACGTTCCTCGACTGGATCCCTGTATCTGCCGGGAAGGATGCAAGTGCAGTCAGCTCCGCCATTTTCCTTGACGAACCGATGCATATTCTCGACGCGGCAAGGGCGGTCGAGACGGAATTCCGCGAGAGCATGAAGAACAGGATCGCGCAGGGCAGCTACGCGAAGGGGGATCATATTCCGGAGATCAAAAGCGCGGATGAGATCGTCGCCGCGCTCGACAGAAGATGCTGCGTGGCTCTCTCCATGCTGGATACAGGCAAGGGGACGTGGAACATCACAGCCAGCTGCGGAGCGACCGTTCAGGGCGTGGGTTCCTACAACGGCAGCTTCGAGATGCTCTCCGGAGATCTTCTTAAATATAAGAAAAAAGGATACAGGATCGTCGTTCTATCCGGTTCCCATACCAGAGCGAAGCGTCTCGCCCAGGATCTGCGTTCTCTCGACGTCCCCGCATTTTACACGGAGGACGGCGATCTTGAGCTGCAGCCGGGCCAGATCGCGGTGGAGTACGGACATGTCCGGCGCGGATTTGAATATCCGCTTATCCGCTTTGCGATTATTTCAGAGGGCGATATTTTCGGCGCCCGCCAGAAGAAGAAAAAGAAGAGGACCAGATACAGCGGAGAGAAGATCGCAAGCTTTGCGGAGCTTCACGTCGGCGATTATGTTGTCCACGAGAACCGGGGCCTGTGCATCTACAAAGGCATCGAACAGGTCAAAGTGGACGATGTGCTGAAGGACTATATCAAGCTCGAGTATCGCGACGGCAACCTGTACATTCTGGCTACGCAGCTCGATGTGCTGCAGAAATACGGGGGCGCGGAGGGAAAGGCTCCGAAGCTGAACCGTCTGAACGGTCAGGAGTGGGACAAGACCCGGGCCAAAGTAAAGAGTTCAGTCAAAAATATCGCCAGGGAGCTGGTAGAGCTGTACGCGGCCCGCGAGAGCGCGGACGGATTTGTGTACAGTCAGGATACCGAGTGGCAGAAGGAGTTCGAGGAGCTCTTTCCGTTTGAGGAGACCGAGGATCAGCTGGCAGCGATCGAGGACACCAAGCACGATATGGAGAGCCGGAAGATCATGGACCGTCTCATCTGCGGCGACGTCGGCTACGGCAAGACGGAGATCGCGCTGCGGGCAGCCTTTAAGGCGATCCAGGACGGCAAGCAGGTAGCCTGTCTTGTGCCGACCACGATCCTCGCCCAGCAGCACTACAATACCTTCCTTCAGCGCATGAAGGATTTCCCTGTCCGCGTCGACCTCCTGTGCCGCTTCAGGACGTCTGCCGAGATCAAGGCGTCGATCCGGGATCTTCGAAAGGGCTTGGTCGATATCGTGATCGGAACGCACCGTCTGCTCTCGAAGGATGTTGTGTTTAAGGATCTCGGCCTGCTCATCATCGATGAGGAGCAGCGTTTCGGCGTCACCCATAAAGAGAAGATCAAGAATCTCAGGAAAGATGTCGACGTTCTGACGCTCACGGCGACCCCGATCCCGCGGACGCTGCATATGAGCCTTGTCGGCATTCGCGACATGTCGATCCTCACGGAGCCTCCCCAGGACCGCGTGCCGATCCAGACCTATGTCATGGAGTATGATCCGGAGATGGTGCGGGAAGCCATTTGCAGGGAACTTGCGCGGAACGGCCAGGTCTACTATGTCTACAACCGTGTGCGGGACATTGCCGATATGGCGACGCGGATACAGAATCTGGTGCCGGAGGCGGCGGTCGCATATGCCGACGGACAGATGAACAAGCGGGAGCTTGAGGATATCATGGTGGATTTCATCAACGGCGAGATCGATGTCCTGGTCACGACGACCATTATCGAGACGGGCCTTGATATTTCCAACGCCAACACAATGATCATCCACGACGCGGACCGAATGGGGCTCTCCCAGCTCTATCAGCTGAGGGGGCGTGTTGGCCGGTCGGCCCGGACTGCGTACGCGTTCCTGATGTACCGCCGGGATAAACAGCTAAAGGAAGTCGCCGAGAAGCGGGTCGCGGCGATCCGCGGGTTCACGGGGCTCGGTTCGGGCTTCAAGATCGCCATGCGGGACCTTGAGATCCGCGGCGCCGGCAACCTGCTCGGCAGTGAGCAGCACGGTCATATGGATCTCGTCGGCTATGACCTCTACTGCAAGCTCCTGACGGAGGCCGTGCGGGAGGCGAAGGGTATCCCCGCAAGGGAGGAGTTCGAGACAGTCGTCGACATCGTGATCGACGCGTTCATTCCGGACACGTATATTGCAAATGAATTCACGAAGCTCGATTTCTATAAGAAAATCGCGGCGATTGAAAATGACCGCGATTACGAGGACATGTCCGACGAGTTGATGGACCGTTTCGGCACGCTGCCGCTTCCGGTCCAGAATCTGCTGTCGATTGCCGACCTAAAGGCAAGCGCCCACGCCGCGTCGATCACGGAGATCAAAGAACGCCCGCGCGAGGTCGTGCTCTCGGTCCTGCCGGAGCCGACATTTGACCGGGCGGCTGTTCCGGGGATCATCGGATCCTTCGGCGGCATGTTCGGCGTGAGGACATACGCGCAGGGAACACAGTTCGTGTATAAAGGCGAACGGGGGACGAGACAGATGATCGCAAATTTGAAAAGATTTACGACAGAACTTGCCCGAACGTGTGAAAGTGGTTATAATGAGCATTGACTTTTTGTTGGTAACTGAATTGGACTGCGCTACCCGGCGCAGGCAGGAGGTTTTATTATGAAATTGTTTAGGAAAATTGCGGCGGCAGGTCTTTCCGTTCTTCTTGCGGGAAGTATCCTTGCAGGCTGCGGCAGTACCGCGGATAAAGCTGTCATTGACGGGACAAAGACAGTGGTGACGGTCAATGATGAGACGGTATCTCTCGGAACGCTCAGCTTTTTCGCTAAGTATCAGCAGGCGCAGATGTACGCGCTCTACAACGCGTATTTCGGGGCAACGGATATCTTTGACATGGTCGTGGATGAATCGAAAGGCGAGACGTACGGCGAGTCTTTGAAGGGCTATGCGCTGACGGACATCGAGGAGATGGTCCTCCTGCGCCAGCACGCCGCGGAGTACGGAGTCTCCCTGACGGCCGACGATGAAGCGCAGATCGAGAAGGTCGCGCAGGCTTACATCGATGAGAATACAGAGGACGTCCGCGCCACAGTCGGCGCGTCAAAAGCAGACGTGGCCCGGCTCCTTGAGCTGCAGCTCATAAAGAGCAAGATGATGAAAGCGGTCGTTCGGGATGTGAATACAGAGGTCACCGATGAGGAAGCCCAGCAGTCAGGCGTTACCTATGTCCAGATCACCAAGACGAAAGAGGAGGACATTGCCAAGGAGACATCGGATGAGTCGTCTGTTGCGGATTCCTCTGTTGCAGCCGCTGTGGATGTCGCCGCGCAGGTGGAAGCGGCGAACGCCGAAAAGCTCCGTCAGGCAGAAGAACTGATCGCGGCGATCCAGGCGACCGGCGATGTGGCAAATGCAGACATGACCAAGATCGCGAACGGAATCGATAACTCGTTCTATTCTCAGAAGGGCGCGTTCACGACCTATAACACAGAAGACACCGTGCTTGATATGGCGATCGTGGAAGCCGTTGCCGGCCTTGCGGACGGCACTCTTGTCGATCATGTCGTCGAAGCCAAAGACGGAGCATCCTGGTTCGTGGTCCGTTTTGACGCAGCCTATGACAAGGAAGAGACACAGAAGATCAAGGATGAGAAGGTCACTTCCCGCAAGCAGACTGCGTACGACGAGCTCGTTGCCGGCTGGAAGGATGCTGCCAAGATCACTGTCAACGAGGCGGTGCTTGCAACTTTGATCATCAGCGATTCGAATCCGGTCACATTTGCCAAGGATCCGGTCTCGGATGAGAGCACTTTGAACACGGAATCCGGCGTGGCGGCTGAATCCGTTGCCGTGGCGGAGAGTGCAGATAATAAAGCTTCGGACAGCAGTGCTGCAGAGGGCGCTGACGCGTCCGTGGCACCGGCCGGGGAATCAGCGACCGAATAAAAGAACAGGGCGGGACTGCCGTGCAGTCCCGTTTTTTTTTCGTTTTGCGGCATCAACCTGTCCGGACGCCTTTTTGGCGCGCTTCGGTGATGATTCCGCATGTTTAATTACTATTGATTTTTACGGGGAAGAGTACTACTTTTAGTGTAGCAGTTCGGGATGCCTTAAAGGAGGAATTTCGATGGATAACGATAAAGCAATTCTGGATCGTCTGGTCAGGATCGAGCGCGACGCGCAGTCAATCTATGATGAGGCGAAAGCGGAAAAAGAACGGCGCAGGCAGGAGCTTGAAGAAAGGATGGCCGCGTTCGACGCCGAGGCGGACGCCGCCCTAAAGGAGAAACTCGACGGGCTCAGGACGCGGCTTGCCAGGGAACACGGTGAGAGCACGGACAGGATGGAGGCCGATATGAAGAGGGCTCTTCGGATGCTGGATGAGGAATTTGCATCCCAGATGGAGCAGAACGCCGAACACATCGTGATGGAGATACTGAAATGAACAGTTTGCTCTCATTTAGCGGAGTAGTCACAAAGATCCGGGCCATGCAGAAGAATCTGCTGACCGACGACGATTTCAGGGAGATCGTCTCGATGCCGGATATCGCGGCGGCCTATGCGTACCTGAAAAAGAATCCGGCATACTCAAAGGTCTTCGATCATATCGATGAGAACGATATCCACAGGGAAGCGCTGGAGGAAGTCCTCGGCGGCATCGTTTATCGTGACTTTGCGAAAATTTTTAATTTCTGCAATCCGGAGCAGGAGAAATTCTTAAAGAAATATGCCAGAAGATATGAGATCAGGCTCCTTAAGAAGTGTCTCAAGTTCGCGCTCGCCGGAAAGGCCCCGGAGGATGACATTCTGCTCTATAAGGACTTTTTTGACAAATTTACAAATATCAACGTGGCTGCGCTGTATGAATCCACCTCGCTTGACATGACGCTGAAGGCTCTTTCCGGAACCGAGTATTATCCTGTCCTCATGAAGGTAAGGACCGGCGGCCGGGCTGAAGGATTCGACTATGAGACGGCTCTCGATATGTATCACTTCAGTACGATCTGGAGGGACAGGGGAAAAATCGTCTCAAAGGACAGTGTGAATTCAATAAGCCGTATTTACGGCAGCCGGTTCGATATGCTGAACATCTGGTATATCAGGCGGGCGAAGCGGTATTACGCGATGTCGGACACGGAGATATTTACACTCATTATACCGGTGCTGTACCGGCTTCGGCAGGAGGACATCCGGGCTCTTATCCTGTCGGAGAATGAGGACCAGTTCGCCTCTGCCCTGGCAAAGACATTTTACGGGAAACAGTATGAGGAGCTTGGCCCGGATAACCTGGAGGACATGTACGGCTACGTCCTTCGCGACATTCTCCGCAGGGAGGCGAAGCAGCATCCGTATTCAGCAGCCACGATCTACAGGTATCTGTATCTTAAGGAGAAGGAGGGCGAGAAGCTGGTGGCGGCGATCGAATGTGTCCGTTACCGGATCCCGCCCGAAGAGGCTTTTACATATATAAGCGCAATTTAATGACCGGAGGTAAGTATGATTGCGAAAATGAAATTCGTCAGTCTCTCTGGTCCGAAAGCGGATATTGACCGGATGGTCAATAAATACCTTTCGAAATATGAGATTCATCTGGAGAACGCGCTGACCGCGCTCGGCAAAGACCAGCACCTTCAGCCGTATGTGCAGAAGAATCCATATAAGGAGCTGCTCGCGAGGGCCGGCATGTACAGGGAACTGCTGCCGGCGGACGCCGTGGCGGAGGCGGATATCCCGCTTTCGGACGCGATCGAACTCATACAGCAGGTAGACAACCGCCTTAC
Organism: Lachnospiraceae bacterium; assembly: GCA_045646565.1. Taxonomy (GTDB): domain Bacteria; phylum Bacillota; class Clostridia; order Lachnospirales; family Lachnospiraceae; genus Chordicoccus. Next base: position 4,060 of record JAZRKZ010000185.1, on the reverse strand, counting down.
GGAACTCAGAGAGGAAAAAAGTGAACTTGACGCGGAGACAGAGAGCCTTCGCGCGTCGATGAAGAAGATCGAGCCTTATCAGGGACTGGAGATCGATCTGAAGTCGATCCTTGATTTCCGTTTCATCTCGTACCGGTTCGGACGGCTTCCGAGAGAAGACTATGAGAAGTTCCGAACGTTTGCGGATGAAAGCACCGGAGCCATCTTCCTTAGATGCGGCGAGGACAGCAGCTATATCTACGGCGTGTATTTTGTCTCGGACGAGGAGTCTCACAAGGTGGACGCGACCTACGCGTCGATGCATTTCGAGAGGTTCTTCATGCCGGATGAATACAGCGGGACGCCGCAGGAAGCCTACCGGCTCCTTTCCGCCCAGGTGGCGGAGAGGGAGAAGGAGCTTAGCAGGATCGAGAAAGAGATGGCCGACATCCTCATGAAAGAGGGCGGGAATATCCTGGCTGCCATAAAGAAGATCAGCGACCTCTCCGCCAACTTTGACGTCCGCCGCATGGCAGCCTGTACCGAGTCGAGGAAGGATATGTTCTATATACTCTGCGGCTGGATGGACGCGGAGGATGTCGAAAAGCTTCAGAACGACATCGCGGGCGATCCGAAGGTCGTCTGCGTCGTTGAGGAGAACGAAAAGAAGGTCAGCGTAAAGCCGCCGACCAAGCTGAAGAATCCGGCTTTTGTGAAGCCGTATGAGATGTATGTCAAAATGTACGGACTGCCGAACTACAATGAGTTCGACCCGACGATTTTCGTGGCGCTCACCTATTCCTTCATCTTCGGCATCATGTACGGCGATGTGGGGCAGGGACTCTTGCTCGTGATCGGAGGATTCCTGCTGTATAAAAAGAAGCACAGCGATCTCGCCGGCATTATCGCGATGGCGGGCGTCTCGTCGACATTCTTCGGCTTCATGTTCGGCAGTATTTTCGGATTTGAGGATGTTATCCCCGCGCTGTGGCTTAAGCCCCGCGAGGAGATGATCACGCTTCCCGGCGTCGGCTCGATCAATACGATCCTGGTCTGCGCGATCGTATTCGGCATGTTCCTCATCCTCATCACAATGGCGCTCCATATCATGAACTATGTGAGGCAGAAGAATACAGAGGAGATCTTTTTCGGGACCAATTCCGTGGCCGGTATCATTTTCTACGGTCTCATCGTGCTCCTTAGCATCCTTGTTTTTTCCGGGCACACGGTCCCGGCGGCATGGCTCTTCGGAACCCTGATCGCACTGTCGGGTCTTGCCATGTTCTTCAAGGAACCGCTCACAAAGATCGTGGAGAAGAAGAAGGGCAGTAAGATCGAGGGCGGCGTCGGCATGTTCCTTGTGCAGAGCTTTTTCGAGATGTTCGAAGTATGCCTGTCCTATTTCTCCAATACCCTGTCCTTTGTCCGTATCGGCGCCTTCGCCGTCAGCCATGCGGCCATGATGAGCGTTGTGCTGATGCTCGCGGGGGCTGAGAACGGAGGAAATCCGAACTGGGTCGTAGTCGTTCTCGGGAACCTTTTCGTCATGGGCATTGAAGGTCTCATCGTCGGTATTCAGGTACTCCGTCTCGAATTCTACGAGATGTTCTCGCGGTATTACCGTGGCGATGGAAAGCCGTTCGAATCATCGCTGGTGATGAAGAAGGGCGAGTAGTCATTATTGAGGAGGCGGCAGTCAAGAGGAGCTGCCGCTCTGTGTCCCGCCAGAGGGACCGCACCCGGCCGGCAGATGGACCGGTCGAAGACAATAAAAAAGTAGGAGGTCATCATCATGACACTGGCAATTCAGATTGCCGTTTTTGCGGCACTTATACTCAGTATGTTCATTCCGGGGATCGCTTTCTTGAGCGGCGAGCGCACAAAGGGCAGATTTAAGACTGCGCTCGCGGTCAATGTATTCACTTTTTTCGGGCTCCTTATCATAGCGGCGATCACGCTCTTTGCCGGCGCGGCGCCGGTCCTTGCGGACGAGGCCCAGGCAGCGGCGGGATCCGGTCTTAAGGAAGGATTGGGCTACATCGCCGCGGCTCTTTCCACCGGTATTTCCTGCCTCGGCGGCGGTATCGCCGTCGCGAGCGCGGCTTCGGCGGCTCTCGGCGCGATCAGTGAGGACCAGAGCATTCTCGGTAAGTCCCTCATCTACGTCGGTCTGGCGGAAGGCGTCTGTCTCTACGGTCTTATTATTTCCTTTATGATCATCGGCCAGCTCGGCTGAAGCCGGGCGCTGCGCCGGGACAGGAAACGGGCTTTTCGGGGCCTGATTTTACGGAGTCTTGTATGAAAATGTTTTTGATCAGCGACAACGTGGATACTCTGACCGGCATGCGCCTTGCGGGGATCCCGGGAGTTGTCGTGCATAAGAAGGATGAACTCATGCGGGCCTTTGATGAGGCGCTGGCGGATAAGGATATCGGGATCATCCTGCTGACCGAGAAGTTCGGCAGAGATTTCCCGGAGGATGTGAACAGGATCAAGCTGGCGACGAAGATGCCGATCATCATCGATGTGCCGGACCGTCACGGGACCGGCCGCCGCAGTGATTTCATAACCGCGTATGTCAATGAGGCGATAGGATTAAAATTATGACGATAAATGAAAAATTGGACGATCTCCATGAGCGGGCGACGGCGGACGCCCGCGCGGAAGGAGCAGCCCTTCTTAAGGAATACCAGAAGTCGCTCGACGCTGCCTACAGCGAACATGTTGCGGAGCGTTCGAGGCAGGATCACCAGACCCTCAAGGAGGAGACAGCAGCGATCGTACGAGATACGAACCGAGTATTCTCCGAGCGTCAGCAGGAGATCCGCCAGAAGATGGCGGACATCCAGAATGAGATCCGGCAGGCCATGTTCACGCTGGTGAGAGAAAAACTGGAAACGTTCCGGAGGCAGCCCGGGTATGCGGAGTATCTTATCAGAAAAGTCGGGGAAGCCCGCACTTTCGCGGACGGCGACGATGTCCGGGTATACCTTGACCCGGAGGATGCAAAATACGCGGATCTTATTGAAAGAAAGACCGGCATTCGGCCTCTCATTTCCGAGGAGAGCTTTGACGGAGGGATCCGGGCGTATATCGATGCAAGGCACGTGCTCATGGATAATTCCCTGAGGACGCTGACAGCTGACGCCGAAGAGGGCTATGTATGGGTCGGAGGTGCTGAATGATAGCAGAAAAAACAGGTGTAATTTACGGCATCAATGGTCCTGTCATTTACCTGAAGGACGCGGCAGGATTCAAGATGGCGGAGATGGTGTATGTCGGTAAGGACCGTCTGGTCGGCGAGGTGATCTCTCTTGCACATGACATCACGACCATCCAGGTCTACGAGGAGACGGGAGGCATAAAGCCCGGCGAGATCGTCTGCGGGACGGGCGACGCTATGTCCATCACGCTGGGGCCGGGCATCCTCGATAATATTTTTGACGGCATCGAGCGGCCGCTGGCAGAGATCGCGAAGCAGTCGGGCAAGTATATTGCCCGCGGCGTCGCTGTCGATTCTCTGGATCCTGCAAGGAAGTGGGACGTTGCGATCAAGGTGAAGCCGGGCGATGTGATTACCGGAGGAACGGTGATCGCGGAGTGTCAGGAGACTCCCTCGATCGTTCACCGGTCCATGATGACGCCGTTCATCGAGCGGGCTGTTGTCTGCGAGGTAAAGCCGGACGGTCTCTTTACGGTGAACGATCCGATCGTCACGGTCGAGCTGCCGGATCACACGAAGCGGGAGCTCACACTGGCCCAGAAATGGCCGATCCGCGTGCCGAGACCCACAGCGAAAAGACTGCCGGCCACCCATCCGCTCGTTACGGGTCAGCGTGTCCTCGACACGGTCTTCCGGATCGGGGGGGGCGGGAATCCTGCCATCCCGGGCGGTTTCGGCACCGGCAAGACGATGACGCAGCATTCGATCGCGAAATTCTCCGACGCGAACGTCATCATTTACATCGGCTGCGGTGAGCGCGGCAACGAGATGACGGAGGTCCTTGAGGACTTCTCAAAGCTGGAGGATCCGAAGACCGGCATCAAGCTGATGGCCCGAACGACGCTGATCGCCAACACG
>JAZRKZ010000184.1:0-13237 GCA_045646565.1 Lachnospiraceae bacterium | reverse complement strand
AGCTGTATTGTCTTCCTAAGACCGCTTGGCCTCCGACTTCCTGTCCATGTGCCGTCTGAAGCGACAAGTGAATACGGCTCGTTGTTGCCCGCGGTTCCGACTTTGACTTTGCGGCCCGGTGTGATGCCTTCTGCTGCAGCTGTCTCTTCAGCCGCTTCCGCTGTGCTCGCCTCTTCCTTGATTTCTTCAGCAGCAGACTCCACGGTTGACTCCGCCGCTGCATCTGCTCCTGCAGTTGTTCCGGTCGTCTGTGCTCCTCCGCAGGCGAGCAGGCTCATCGCCATAGCTGCTGTCATCATAAGTGCAGCGATTTTCTTCAGTTTCATGATGTTCTCCTTCCATTATATAAGTTTGTTAGTATTTTTATATGACCGGGCCCTTATCCCGACATATCCATAGTGTTTATATGACCGGGCCCTTGTCCCGACATATCCGTAATGCAGATGTATCCGTGCGGACTTACATACCCGCGCATCAGAACATGCGCTCGCAGTATTTCTCAAGACCCTTCTGGCCCCATGTCATGACTACCGTGATGGCCCAGTAGATTACCATGACGCAGGCGTATACTTCGAAGAACTTAAAGGATTCCGAACCTGCTATTTTAGCAGCGCCCATAACGTCGCGGACTCCGACCATGAATGCAAGGGATGACATTTTGAACAGGTTGATCAGATCATTAAAGAGCGGAGGCAGGGCGACACGGATCGCCTGCGGAATGACGACACGGTAAGTGAGCTGCCAGTTGGTCATGCCGAAAGCCAGGGCAGCTTCTCTCTGCCCTGTGTCAACGGACATGAGGGCGCCGCGGATCGTCTCTGAGACGAAGGCGCTCATATTGAGGCTTATGATGACCGCCACGCCCACAGTCGGCGACATGTTGAGAATGATGGAGCTGACATTTGCCAGACCGTAGTAGAAGAAAAAGAGCTGAGCCACTGCCGGAGTCCCGCGCATGAACGAGATCCAGACTTTCAGGAGCTGGCTGAGAACAGGTGCTTTGTGATAGCTGATCAGGGCCAGGATGAGGCCGATGACCAGAGAAAAAGCCGCACTGATCAGTGTCAGCGACAGTGTTACATTGAGGCGGCTCGCCACATACGGAAGTTTTTCCAGAAAATATCCCCAGTCGAAAGTCATATGATTCATCTCCAGGCTAAATATTGTAAATTTAAATAAATTGTAGCAAGGATGAGTGAAAATGGGAAATTGCTGGTCAGTATGTGAATCGCTAATTATAGAAAAAATCTATTAATGGATTTTTGGGAAAACGCGCTGATTTCTGTTTATCCGTGACCTGGAAGAAGCGGTTTTCAGACTGAATGAATAGACATATTGGCGAAAGGTCGGTATGATACTTGTAGTAAATACTTTGCATCATATAAAAGAAAGCTGCTGAAAAATCGCGGAAAGGATAGAATGATATGAGTGAGAAAATACGTGTATGTCTGATAGGGTGCGGCAGAGCCGGCATGATCCACGCAAAGAGCTACGCGGGTCTCGTAAATGGGGCGGAGCTGATCGCCATCTGTGACCCTGTCCCGGAGAGTGTGAAGGCCGCGGAGAAGATCGTAGATGTAAAATATGTTTACAATGATTACAGGAAGGCTCTTGCGAATGATGAGATCGATGCCGTGGTCGTGGTCACCCCGACGCAGTACCACAGAGATGTCGTCGTTGCCGCTGCCGCTGCCGGCAAGCATGTTTTCTGTGAAAAACCGATGGCTTCAACGCCGAAGGAGTGCGACGAGATGATCGAAGCCTGCAGGAAGAACGGAGTCAGGCTGCAGATCGGCTTCATGAGGAGGTTTGATAAGAACTTCCGCCGGGGCAAGGAGATCGTTGACTCCGGCGCGATCGGCAGCGTGGCCATGCTGAAGTCGAATACCTACGGACCCAGCGAGCCGAAGGAGTGGATGTATGACATTCGGAAGAACCAGGGACCGATCGGCGAGGTGAACAGCCACGACCTCGACATATGCCGCTGGTACGCGGGAAGTGAGCCGAAAAGGATCTATGCGGTCGGCAACAATATGCGGAGTCCGCTGAAGGCAGAGGAGTATCCGGATTATTATGACAGCTGCTCGCTGACAATTGAATTTGCAAATGGCGTCATCGGCGTTGTGACCGGTGCCCAGTATGTGCAGTACGGGTACGACGCCCGGACCGAGATACTGGGCACGAAAGGCATTGTCAAGGTGGGTACGCAGAGCGCGAACAGTGTAGAGACGGTCACCCGGGACATGACCATTGTATCCGATTCCATAGATTCCTGGAGAACACTCTTCAGGGAAGCCTATGTGGCGGAAGCCCAGGCGTTCGTGGATGCAATCCGGAATAATGCGGAACCGGAAGTCACAGGGGTTGACGGGAAGATCGCTCTCATGATGGTCCATGCGGGGGTGAGATCGTATCTGGAGAAAGGACCTGTCGATCTCACTATTACCTGACGTTTACAGAAACTTCCGCCGCGCATAAGGAACGCGCCGGCGCCCCCTCTGCCGATACGGGCCGGCTCCAATGATTCTGATAGTTATAATTGCCGAAATAATGAGGCTATGGTAGACTATCAATATGGGTAAATATGCGCAAAAACAAGTGAGGCGGGCTATGCCAAAACGGAGAAAAAAACCAAAGAAAGTGCGCCGCGAGGAGCTCAGACTATACAGGATCAGAGCCATCCGGCTGCTTGCTCTGATGGTCGTGATGGTCGGGATCATCGGATTCGTTGAATACAGAATCAAGGCGATCACGACGGTAGACAATTTAACGCTGAATTATCAGAAAGACCCTGCCGGGGTAAGGACTGAGGATGAGCTTGTGTTCGGCTGGAAGCTGAACTCCGAAAAGCGGACCGCAGTACAGGACATGTACTGCATCAATGTCTATGAGGGCAGCGAGAGAGGCCGGCTGGTATGGTCGAGCGGTGAGGTGAAGAGCAGCGAATCGGCGCTTGTCAGGGAGAGTTCCCTCGGGCTTGAGAACGAGAAGAAGTATGTGTGGACGGTCACGGTCGAGGTGCAGGGCGGATGGAAAGTAACGTCCAGGCCCGCACAGTTCATCACGGAGACGGATTTTTCCGATACGAGCTGGATCATTCCTGATCAGGGCGGTATCAATGAAGGCTCGCCCCTTCTCCGCACTGAACAGAAACTGAAGAATGTGCGGATCGAAGGCGCGTTCCTCTATGTTTCCGCGATGGGAGCTTACAACGCCTACATCAACGGCGAGAGAGTGCTCGGGACGGACGGCACGGAATATCTTCTTGCTCCGGGCTGGACCGACTATAATTCTTATGTAAACTATCAGACTTATGACGTGACCGATATGATCGGCGGCCGCTTCCGGAACGGAAAAGTCGTTCTGGGCATCGAACTCGGCAACGGATGGTATGCAGGCAGGATCGGCAGTCAGGCAGGCTATGAATCCGCTTTCGGGCCGAATGATTCTGCAAATGAACTCGGCGCCATCGCAAGGCTTGTCGTCCGCTATGCAGACGGCTCGGTCCAGGTCATCCGGACTGAAGAAGAAAACTGGTATTCAAGTACGGACAGCCCGACGAGGTCCAACGACCTCTATGGAGGCGAAATATACGACGGCGTTGTCATTTTGAGAAATGACGGCTGGAATGAGCCGGACTACAAGATGGCGGTCGCAACGTGGAGCGGCGTTCAGGAAGGAGAGTACCGGGGTGAACTCAGGTCTTCCGGCGCGGGGCTCGTCCGTGTCGCAACAGAGCTGACACGGGAGCCGGTCTCCGCGTACACCTACAATGAAAGCGAGAATGACACTCCTGCGATCAGCGGGGCCGACTTTGGAGCCGTCGTTCCGCACGAGGTGGATCTCACTGAGGACATCACGCTTACGACCGGAGATAAACTGATCGTCGATTTTGGTCAGGTCGCATCCGGTTCAGTCGATATGACAGTGAGCGGCGGACCGGGGACCATGATCACTATCCGCCACGCGAACATGCTCAACGACGGCATGGACAGAAAAATAGATACACAGATCACGCCGGATGAGGAAATGCTCGCAGAAGAAGAGGAGGAAGTGATCGGACGGAGCAGCGAAGACGAACAGTATGAATCGGATGAGTCCGATGCGGACAATTCGTCCGATAACAGTTCTGCCGGCTCGGATACATCCGTGGATTCGTCCGAAAAGGAGTTGGAAGCCTATCTGAAGAGCCTTCTTGCGGCGGAGGAGATAGATACGACCGGCCCGCGGGGAAGCCTGTATATCGGTGATTACGGAACTGCCGACGCGACCGATGTATACCGGATCGGCTCGAATGAGGATGAGAGATACCGCTCGGTCTTCACGTATCAGGGATTCCGCTATGCCGAGATCTCCGCTGATGCGGATATCACGATCAGGAAACTCACGGCAGCCACCTACACATCGCTCGGCAGCAGGACCGGCTGGATCGAGACGGATAACGAGCAGCTGAATCAGCTCTTTGAGAACGCTGCATGGAGCCAGCTCTCCTCCAGTCTCTCTGTCCCGGTGGACAGCCCGCAGGGCGACAGCCGCACGGCCTTTACTGCTGACGCGGAAGTCTTTTCTGTGACGGGACTTTACAACTTTGATTCATTTGCATTCTACAAGAACTATGTGGACATACTGGCAGGCAGTGAGAAGGGCATCGAGGCTCCGACGGTCAACGCGGCAATCAATAAGATGAAAGCAGCCGGCTACGGCGACGCGGTGATCATCATCCCGTGGCAGTTCTATCAGCAGACAGGCAGTACAGCTCTGATCGAGGAGTATTTCGATGAGATGGACAGCTACATGGATACGATCAGTGCGCAGGGATATGACACCGGCATACTGGCGGAGAGGCTCGGTATCCGCGGCGCGTCCCTTCAGTGCGTGAATGAGATCTATCGATTATATACATCGCTTATCATGCAGCTTATGGCCCGGCAAAGTGGCAATGGTATCAAACTTGCGAAATATCAGCAGATGTTCAACGAAGGCCGCATGGCTTTCATCGAGAAATACGTTGACGACCGCGGCAATATCAAGTCGTCGTCGGCGGATGGCGTGACCCGGTCAGCGGACGGAAGCGCAATCTCGGACAATTCCCAGACGGCCATTATATGGGCGCTCAAGCTGTCGCTCTTCAATACGGCGGAACAGAGAGACCACATGCTCGGTCTCATCAGCGCGGATTACCGCAACATGAACAGCGCGATGCGGACCGGGGAACCGGAGAACTCGCTGACAATCGGTATCACCGACCTGCATATCCTGCTTCCGGTGCTTTCGGACTACGGTCAGACGGACCTTGCCTATGAAATCCTGCTGAGAAGCGGGGAGAATTCCTGGATGAACGAAGTAGAGCAGGGCGCGACGACGATCTGGAGCAGAGGCGACGCCTACACGGAAAAGGGCGGTTTCAATGAGAACGGCAAGCTGTCCTTCAACAGTTACGCGCAGGGAGCTTTCGTCGAATGGATGTACCGCTATATGGCAGGCATCACACAGAATTCTTCGGAACCGGGTTTCCAGAAGATTCTTCTGCAGCCGCTGGTGGACGGGCAGGCCAGGATCAATCATGTGAAAGGCAGCTACGATTCTCTGTACGGAACGATCGTCTCCGAGTGGAACGCGGAAGGCGGTCAGATGGCGAAGTACAAGTGCTCGATCCCGATCAATACGGAGGCGGTCTTGTATCTGCCGATCACCGAGCAGCAGGCGACGGGCCTTAAACTTCCGAAGGGAGCATCCTACGTCGAGATGGAAGCCCGTAACGGAAGAATGTGCGCGAAGTTCACGCTCATCCCGGGTGAGTATACATTTACAATTATGGAATGAACTGTGTAAGACCCGGACCGGCTTTCGGAGGTCCGGGGCTTTTTCAATGTCAGGAGAGGCGGCAAGCGTATCTGCAAGGCTTGACACAGGGCGTTTGGCGTCGTATCATAGTGTCGAAACGAAGGTGTTTCAGGGTCAGGGACTCTGGCACCTTCTTTTTTTTAAATCGGACAAGAACGCGGGCAGGATCCCGTCACCGGGGCCGGCCATCAGGAGGAAAATCATATGAGTCATTATTCTGCGAAAGACATAGTCAATATGGTCAGGGAGGAGGACGTTGCGTTCATCCGTCTTCAGTTCACGGATATATTCGGGACTTTGAAGAACGTTGCGATCACGCCGTCGCAGCTCCTTAAGGCACTTTCCGGAAAGGTCATGTTCAATGGCGCGTCGATCGAGGGATTTGCCCGCATCGAGGAGTCGGATATGTTCCTGGTGCCGGATCTGGATACATTTGCAATATTTCCGTGGCGGCCGCAGCAGGGAAAAGTCGCGAGAATGATCTGCAATGTCAGACGTTCGGACGGAACGCCGTTCGAGGGAGACTCCCGGTACATACTTCAGAAAGCTCTCGCAGAGGCGGAGAAGGACGGTTACACACTGAATGTCGGGACTGAATGTGAATTCTTCCTGTTCCAGACAGATGACGACGGAAATCCGACGACGAATACGCGTGAGCAGGCAGGCTATTTTGATCTCGGACCGATCGATTTCGGCGAGAATGCGAGACGTGATATCGTACTGGCGCTCGAGGAGATGGGTTTTGAGATCGAGAGCAGTCATCATGAAGCGGCGCCGTCCCAGCACGAGGTCGATTTCCACTACGATGAGGCGCTGAAGACAGCGGATAATATTCAGACTTTCCGGCTGGCAGTGCGCACGATTGCAAGACAGCACGGCCTTCACGCCACGTTCATGCCAAAGCCGAAGGCCGGCGTGGACGGTTCGGGCATGCATCTCAATTTCTCGCTGTACACCCGTGACGGCAGGAATGTTTTTGCAAATGAAGAGAACCCGACCGAAATATCGACGGAAGCCATGTATTTTATCGGCGGCATTATGAAGCATATCAAGGGTATGAGCGCGATCCTGAATCCGCTGGTCAACTCCTATAAGAGGCTGATCCCCGGTTACGAGGCGCCGGTCTATATCTCATGGGGCGAGCAGAACAGGAGCCCTCTCATCCGGATCCCTTATGCGGACACGGATGAGGGAAAGCGTATCGAGCTTAGGAGTCCGGACCCGGCTGCCAATCCGTACCTTGCGCTGGCTGTGTGCCTGCGCGCCGGACTTGAGGGTATACGCAATAAGATCATGCCGCCGTCACCCGTGACCGGGAACGTCGCGCTGCTGTCGGATAAGGAGCGGGCGGAACTTGGCGTTAGCCAGCTGCCGGCGACGCTCATCGAGGCGGTGAACGAATTCGACAGAGACGATTTCATTAAGGATGCTCTCGGCCGTCATATCTGTACGAAGTACATCGAAGCCAAGAAGAGTGAGTGGAACGAGTACTCCGGGCAGGTCACGGATTGGGAGATCGGTCAGTATCTCAATAAGATTTAAGAGGAAGGCTCCGCCTTGCGGCCGCGTCTTCCATGTGTCCGGACAGTGTTGTCCGGAATCAAGTAACTAGTTGTTCAGGTGGTGATCAGGGGGTCTGCCAGTGGTTAACATAATTGTGGTATTTCGCAAATTGGATGATGCGAAGAATATTCGAAGAGTTCTTCAGCGTCACGGATTTACGGTCACCGCTGTATGCAGTACCGGAATGCAGGCGATTGAACTCTTTGATGACTTGAAGAATGGAATCGTGATCTGTGGGTATCAGATGACGGACGTGCTGTATACGGAGATCCGGGAAAATCTTCCGGAGGATTTTCAGATGCTGCTGATGGCGCGGGAAAATATGCTCCCGCAGCTTGTAGATAACGATCTGGTGTGTCTGCCGATGCCTGTCCGGGCGGGCGATCTCGTGCAGACAGTCGCGATGATGCAGAACGCGGTCGAGATCCGGATCAAGAAGAGAAAATCAAGGCCGAAAGCCAGGTCGAGAGAAGATATGGAGACTCTGAACGCTGCCAAGGAGCTCCTCATGAGACGAAACAACATGACGGAGCCCGAGGCTCACAGATATATTCAGAAGACGGCGATGGATACGGGAACGTCGCTTGTTGAGACAGCCCAGATGGTGCTGGACCTTTTCAGGTTATAAAGACGTGGAGGGCTGCCTCGGTCATGCCTGCATTTACTCGTCCCATCCCTCATAGAAGCGGACGTTCACAGCGATTTCTCTCTTGATCTCGCCCTCCGCAAGCTCAATGTCTTCCAGATCCGTGATGAACGGCATCTCAGGCTCGTCTTCCGAGAGCTCAAGGCGGATCCAGTCGCCCTCCTCGATGATTGCGTTGCGGATCGCATCATCCAGACTGTAGCCGGTCACTTCGAGGCCGGCGAGGTCGACAAAGCGGCCGTGCCATGTGCCGTTTTCCAGTTTCTTAAATACTGCCGGGTATGTGAACTTCATAAAAATACCTCCAAAGAAAACTTCCGGATGCGAGTTGCGCATCTCTATTACTTATAACACACCTTCACCATATAGTCAAAAACAGTTGTGGATGCATGAAGGCGGAGCAGACCGATTACAAGTGTGAACGGTGACCAAAATATACAGGTGAATTTTTTTCAGGTTATGTTAAAATAAATATAATGTAGATGACGCGGAGCTTCATCCCATGAATTGGGGAGGCTCCGCAAACAGGCTGTGCGGACGGAGAAAAAATGATAGAACTGGCTATTGTCGAGGATGAGGATATTTATGTCGAGCAGCTCCTGCAATTTGTTGACCAATACCAGCGGGAGAACAAGACTCCCGTACGGACGACTGTTTTTCATGACGGCGATGAGATCGTGAACGGCTATGACGGCTCCTTCGATATTATCCTCATGGATATACAGATGAAATTCATGGATGGTATGTCTGCTGCGGAGGAGATCCGGAAGGTCGACCAAAAAGTCATCATCATGTTCATTACGAATCGGATCGATTATGCGATCCGCGGATATGGCGTGGACGCGCTCGATTATATTGTCAAGCCTGTCAATTACTTTTCGTTTTCGAAGAAACTCGGACGGGCGATCAGCCGTGCGGCCAATCACAGGGACGATGTGGTCATCATCAACATTTCATCCAGCATGCTTCGCCTCAAGACAGCGGATATTTATTATCTCGAGAGCGAGGGACACAATATCATTTATCATACGGCACGGGGTAATTATAAAGTCCGGGACAAAATGAAATCTGTCGAGGACTCGCTCGTTCCGTATGGTTTTTTCCGCAGCAACAAGGGATATCTGGTCAATCTCCGTCATGTGGACGGCGTACAGGACGGCTGCTGTATCGTCGGCGGACAGAAGCTTCTCATCAGCCGGTCGCGCAAGAACGAGTTCATGGCGGCGCTGGCGGAGTATCTGGGGGCAAGATAAGATCCGGGGAGGAAAGGTAGAACGATGGTCATACAGGACATTCCGAGATTGTATACTGCGATCGCTGAATGGGCAGGCGCTATGGTCGCCTGCTTTCTTCTTCTGGGCATTCCGCGCTCTTTCAGGTTCTGGGCTAATTCCGCGCTTTTTTTGATCTTTCAGTCAACGTTCCTGGTCGTCACGGATAATGTGCCGGTGGCTCTGTGGATCCCATGTATGATCGCCGCAGTCTTTTCTATGTTCATGTTCATCTATGTTAACTGCGGAGTTTCTATGATCACAGCCGGCTATTACTGTGCGTCGATGTTCCTTGTTGCGGAGTTTACCGCCTCTTTCAACTGGCAGATCACCTACTATATACTTGGTATTATGGCTGCGAACGGCAGCCAGAATATTCTGGACGGATCAGGATGCCGTATGGCGGTCTCGCTCATTCTGATGCTCTTTATTTATTTTCTTGTGAATGTGACTGCCGTATGGGTCGGCCGGCATATAAGCCCGGAAGACTTTGTAAAGGACATTTCGTGGCAGGAGTTTCTATCGGCGAGTTTGACGGCTGCGTTCATATTTGCATTCAGTAATCTCAGCTTCATACTCCCGAATACGCCGTTCTCCGGAAAAGTGGCGTCCGACATATTCAATATCCGGACGATTGTCGATCTCGGCGGTCTGGCTATCCTGTATGCCCAACAGACCAGGATCCAGCAGCTGCGCGCGGAGGCGGAGCTTGCACAGATCAACGCAGTCCTGAAATCCCAGTATGAACAGTACCGGAACTATCAGGACGGAATTGAGATGGTCAACATAAAGTATCATGATTTAAAACACCAGCTGGCAGCGCTCCGCGGGGAGATGGATCCGGAAAAAAGAACGGAGTGGATCGATCGGATGGCGGAGGAGATCCGGTATTACAGACCGGAGAAAGAGACCGGAAATCCTGTCCTCAGCACGTTGATCGCGGGGAAGACGCCGATGATGAGGAATCTGCACATCGAGTTCACCTGCGTGTCGGACGGACGGCTCCTTGGCTTTATGCACGTGACAGATATCTGCAGTATTTTCGGCAACGCGCTCGATAACGCGATCGAAAACGCAGCGCTGATCAGTGATCCGGATAAGAGGCTTATTCATTTACAGATATCCGAACGTCAGGGATTTCTCTTTATCATGATGTCCAATTACTGTGAGAGACAGGTAGAGTTTCGGGACGGGATGCCGGTGACGACGAAGATCGACATGAAAAATCACGGGTACGGCATAAAGAGCATCAAAAGAGCCGTGGAAAAGTACGGTGGAAATGTCATCTGGACGCAGAAGGGCGATGAGTTCGAGATGAAAGTCCTCATCCCCATGCCGTCCTGAGATGTCGTTTATGTCTGATTTTCAACAATTTGTGCCAAAGTCCGCCAGGACGGATTATTTCTGTTAAGATAGAATCAGGTTACCATCGGGACCGCTCCGCGGGTCCGATCATCGAATTGTGGGCGGGTCCACCGCCTTTTATCGCACTATCATTTTAATTAGGAGGAGGTAATCCATGAAGCATAAGGATATAATCGACCTGATGACTCTTGAGGAGAAGGCAGCGATCCTCGGCGGGCAGGGCGAATGGCAGACCTGGCCGATCCCGCGTCTCGGCATTGAGTCCATGTACTGTTCCGACGGTCCTCACGGAATCCGTAAACAGGCCGGCGCCGGAGACCATCTGGGCCTCAATGAATCCCTGAAGGCGACATGTTTCCCGACGGCGGCGGCCGTAGCGAACAGCTGGGACATCGCTCTCGGCGAGGAGATCGGGCAGGCTCTCGGTGAGGAAGCCATGGCGGAAGATGTCCACATTCTTCTCGGTCCCGGCATGAATATGAAGAGAAGCCCTCTCTGCGGACGTAATTTTGAGTATTTCGCGGAGGACCCGCATCTTGCAGGCAAGATGGCAGCGTCCTATGTCCGCGGTATACAGAGCAGGGGCGTTCGGAGCTGCATCAAGCATTTCGCGGTCAACAGCCAGGAAGAGCGCCGCATGGCGATGGACGCGGTCGTCGATGAGAGAACGCTGCGCGAGATTTATCTGACAGCGTTCGAGATCGCCATTAAAGAAGGCGACGCGAAAGCGATCATGACTTCCTACAACGAACTGAACGGTGAGTATACCAATGAGAACCGTCACCTTCTGCTTGATATCCTCCGCGGGGACTGGGGATACGAAGGCATGGTCGTGACAGACTGGGGCGGATCCAATGACCATGTGGAAGGCATACGCTGCCGTTCGAATCTTGAGATGCCGAATCCGGGTCTCGATTCTGCACGTCAGGTCATCGAGGCCATCCATACCGGGCGCATGACGCAGGAAGAACTTGACATCTGTGTCGATGATCTGCTCGACGCGATCCTTGAAACTACGGCAGCGGCCAAAGGCCATTCCACGGAATTTGACGTTGACGGTCATCATGCGCTTGCCAGACGGGCTGCGGCGGAGTGCGCGGTGCTTCTAAAGAACGATGGCGGCATTCTTCCGCTGAAGGAGGGGACGCGGGTCGCTGTCATCGGCGATTTCGCCTTCACGCCCAGATACCAGGGAGCAGGCTCCTCTGTTGTCAACACCACAAAGCTGGAGTCCTTCATCGACGTCGCCGGTGCGGAATCCGCGCTCGAGATCGTATCTTCGGCCAAAGGCTACATGAGGAACGGCGATCCGGACGAAGCCCAAAAGAGCGAGGCGGTCGAAGCTGCAAAGAAAGCGGACGTTGTTCTCTATTTCTTCGGACTTGACGAAATGAGCGAGTCGGAAGGTCTTGACAGGACGCATATGAAACTGCCGAAGGTCCAGATCGAGCTTCTTGAAGCGCTTGCCGCGGTCAATCCGAATATCGTCGGCGTTCTTTCCGGCGGTTCCTCCATTGAGATGAAGTGGGATGAAAATCTTGCAGCCATCCTCCACGGCTATCTGACAGGCCAGGCAGGAGGCGGTGCAGTCTATGACATTCTGACGGGCAGAGTCAACCCGTCCGGCAAGCTTGCCGAGACATATCCGGAGAAATTCGAGGATACGCCGGCTTATCATTACTATCCGGCCAAAGAGAGGACGTCTGAATACCGCGAGAGCATTTACATCGGCTACCGCTACTACGATACCGCCGGCGTTCAGGTCAGATATCCGTTCGGTTTCGGCTTGTCTTACACAACATTTGAATATTCGAATCTTTCTGTGAACAGAGAGGGCGTGGCCTTCACCGTAAAGAATACAGGCAGCTGCGACGGCGCGGAGATCGCCCAGCTCTATATCGCCCTTCCCGGAGCGAAAGTCTTCAGAGCGAAAAAGGAGCTGAAAGGTTTTGCCAAGGTCTTCCTGAAAGCGGGAGAGAGCGCAACGGTCACGATCCCGTTCGATGACATGACCTTCCGTTACTGGAATACGGATATCGACGGATGGGCAGTTGAAGGCGGTAATTATGAGATTCTTGTCGGTGCAAGTTCACAGGATATCCGCCTTACCGGAAATCTGGACGTCACCGAGCAGGGAGCGCCGAGTCCGTACGACGAGTCTCTGATGCCGTCCTATTTCAGCGGCAGGATCACGCAGGTCCCGGACCGCGAGTATGAGAGACTTCTTGGCAGACCGATCCCGGACGGATCCTGGACGCGCGAGCTCACGGCCAACGATGCGATCTGCCAGCTGAAGTATTCTAAGAGCTGGCTCTGCAGGAGAGTCTACGGCGTTCTTGAGAGCAAGAAAAAGAAGGCGGAGGCAGCCGGAAAGCCGGATCTTAATACGCTGTTCATTTACAACATGCCTCTCCGCGCAATCGGCAAGATGACGGGCGGCGCGGTGAGCCAGGAGATGGTCGGCGGTATGGTGAAGGTCGTCAACGGACATTTCTTCGGCGGCGTCGGACAGATCATCGGCGGCAAGTCGGAGGCCAAGCGGTCTTAG
>JAZRKZ010000183.1:0-10016 GCA_045646565.1 Lachnospiraceae bacterium | reverse complement strand
CCCTGCATGACCTTGCCGAAGCAGCTCTGCCAGTCGGTGCGGCCTTCGCCGGTGACGACCAGATCAACGCCGTCGAGGCGGCCGTTGAAGTCGATGAGGTCGAGGACCGTGTCGATACCGGATTTCATCTCACCGCCGAGGAAGACCATCAGGGCTGTGCCGAGACCGCCTGCCGCGCCGCCGCCGCGGATCTCGTCCGCGTCGATGCCGAACTGGGCCTTAATGATATCGCGGTAGTTGCACATACCGGCCTCGAGGCGTTCGAGGATCTCCGGCGTACCGCCCTTCTGCGCGCCAAAGGTGTTGGTCGCGCCGTCCTTGCCGCAGAGCGGGTTGGTGACATCGCACATAACAGTGATTTTCGCGTCTTTTACGCGCGGATCTATGCCGGATGCGTCGATGGAGACGACCTTTTCGAGATCGCGTCCGAAGCCCTCAAGCTCATTTCCGTCAGCATCCAGGAACTTGACGCCTAGAGCTAACGCGCAGCCCATGCCGCCGTCGTTCGTTGAACTGCCGCCGATCGCGATGGAGATATCGTTGAAGCCCTTGTCAAGCGCATCACGGATGAGCTCGCCAGTGCCGTAGGTCGTTGTGTTCAGCGGATTCCGAAGATCGACCGGCACCATCGGAAGGCCGGAAGCGGCTGCCATCTCAAGGACAGCTTTGTTTTCTCCGAAACATCCATAGTACGCGCGTGTCTCTTCCATGAGCGGGCCATGTACGTCGACTTAGATCTTCTCGCCGTTCTCAGCGGAGATGACCGCGTCGGTCGTTCCTTCGCCGCCGTCCGCGACGGCAACGCCGCTGTATTCTATATCGCCGCCGAAGACTTCGCGGGCAGCTTTGGCAAGAAGCGCGACAGTCTGTTCGCTGGAGAGGGTTCCTTTGAATGAATCAGATGCAAAAAGTAATTTCATGTTCTACTCCTTTGTTGTTCCTCCGTTAAAAATGGTTGTCATCTCAGCCTGGTACTTTGAATGAAGGTATAGTTCATTATTGCATCATACTGATGAAAGTGCGATTGTAATCATGGAAACAGATCAGTGCAGAATCAGAGAAAGAAGGAACACTTCGAGAATACCTGCAAGACCGATGACCAGCGTGCACATTGTCTGTGTTTTATAACCCTGTTCAGGCGTCATGGCACCGAAGTTGGTGACGACCCAGAAGTAGGAGTCATTGGCGTGAGAAACCGTCATCGCTCCTGCGCCGATCGCCATGCAGGCGAGGACCGTGCGAATCGGAGAAGCAAGGCCGAGGACCGGAAGAAGCGGAGCAACGATGCCGGCTGTCGTTGTGAGCGCGACAGTGGAGCTGCCCTGCGCGGATTTCAGGATCGCCGCCAGGATGAACGGGAAGAAGATGCCCATCTTGGAAAGGAGATCCGCGTGGGATGTGATGTAGTTCACCATATCGGACGAGGAAATGACCTTTCCGAGGACGCCGCCGGCGGCCGTGACGAAGAGGATCGGGCCGACTGTTTTCAGTGTGTCGTTCGTGATGTTGTAGAATTCGGACATTTTGCCCGCGCCGGCGAGCTGGACGACTGCAAATACAGTACCGACCGCCAGAGCAATGATCGGCGTGCCGAAGAACTTGAGCAGGTTGATGAACGCGCCGGACAGGCCCGCCATGGTGACGACGGATGAGAGGCCCATGAGAATGATCGGAACAATGATCGGAGCGAGTGCGGACCAGCCGCTCGGCAGCCTGCCATATTCCGCGACGAGCTCTTCATAGGACTTTACGAGCTCACCGGTATCTGCCTCGTCGGCTGCCTTTGTGGTCTTGCCGGCAAGTTTTGCGAAAAGGAGACCTGCGATGAGAGGAAGGATCGAGCAGACAGCGCCCATGCCCATGACGAGCAGGAGGTTGTCGCCGATGCCGAGGGTATTGGCCGCGGCGATCGGGCCCGGCGTCGGCGGGATGAAGACATGGGCGATGTAGAGACCGCTGCCGAGACCCAGGGACATTGCGACGGAGGATGCGCCGGTCCTTGAGACGAGCGCTTTTCTGATCGGATTAAGAATGACGAAGCCGGAATCGCAGAATACCGGGATGGAGACGACCCAGCCCATGAGTTCCATCGCGAGGACCGGGTTCTTCTTTCCGACCAGACCGATGACCATGTCAGCCAGTTTTAAGGCCGCGCCGGTCTGCTCGAGAATGCTACCGATCAGGGCACCGAGGATGATGACGATACCGATGCTGGAGAAGGTGCCGGAGAAGCCGGCGCCGATGACATTTGCAAGACCGCTTCGGACAGTCCCGTCCTCAAGCGTCTTGTCGACGAGTGGGATCCCTGCGATCACGCCTAAGATCAGGGAGATGCACATAATGGAGACGAACGGATGGATCTTGAATTTCGAGATCATGAGGATCATCGCCACGATGGCAAGAATGAAAACAAAAATAAGTGGTAAACCGGTCATAGTGACCCTCCTTCCCTGGTGCAGTCCGCACCTTTATTTAATAAGTTCATTATAACATTTTCACATATAAATAGTGTCTGCTCGTTAATATAATATCTATCAATATTTGCTGTAAATACGCGACTTTCACTCACATGCATGCTATAATAAATGCACAGCTATTTGCTTGTCAAGCAGAATACCCTTGCATTTTCAGCCTAGAAAGCGAGTTGATTGCCATGTATAGAGCCAGCACAGCGTCTCAGATCCGGTTTGATGACTTCAATCAGGGCTGCGGTATGCAGCTCGATAAGAACAACGAATGGATTCGTATGGGGGATCTGATCCCATGGCAGAAGCTTGAGCATCTGTATTCAGTTTACTTCCCCAGTAAGAGCGGCCGGCCGGCACATCCGTTCCGGGAAGCCCTGGGAACCCTCATCATTCAGCAGCGGCTCATGCTTTCTGACCGGAAGACCACTAAAGCAATCGCAGAAGGCCCGTACCTTCAGTACTTTATTGGTCTTCCCCGCTTCCAGAGCGAGGCTCCTTTTCAGCCAACGCTTCTGGTTGAATTCAGAAAACGCCTGACTCCTGAGATTATGGAGCAGTGCAACGAGATCATCATCCAGGCACTTGAAGAAGCGGAGCAAAAGGCTAAGGAAGCTGCCCCGAAGAAGCGCGGCAGAAAGCCTGCTGAAGAAACACCGGATGAAAACGGCAATCTTGGCACCGCAATACTGGATGCTACATGTGCTCCTTCCTATATCCGATACCCGCAGGACTTCTCACTCCTGAATGAAGCGAGGGAGAAGCTTGAAGGCATGATCGACTGGTTCTATAAAAGGTACAACTTTGATAAAAAGCCCCGCACCTACCGCCGGATTGCGCACCAGGATTATCTTGAGCTGGCGAAATGCAAAAAGCGTACAGACTCAAAGATCCGTGCCACGGTCAGAAAGATGCTTGCTTACGTGAAACGTGACCTCGGCTATCTCGAGGGCTACATGTCAGAAGGCTATGCGATGACTGACAGGAAGATGATTAACACTTATCTTGTCATCCTCACTCTCTACGAGCAGCAGAAATACATGTGGGATAACCGCGTACACAGTGTAGAACACCGCATTGTGAGCCTTTCCCAGCCGTGGATCAGGCCGATCGTCAGGGGCAAGGTCAAAGCACCGACAGAGTTCGGAGCCAAGTTTGAGGTTATCCTTGATGAGCGCGGGTATGCTCGCATGACCCGGGTTTCCTTTGAAGCATTCAATGAATCTGAAAAGCTCCAGGAGGCGCTCATCAAATATCACGAACGTACCGGCAGATGGCCGAAGCGGGTACTCGTTGACCAGATCTACAGAACGCGGGCAAACATCGCATTCTGTAAGGAGCACGGCATCCGTATATCGGGTCCGAAGCTGGGGCGTCGCCCTAAAGATGAAAAGCAACAGCAAGCGGAGAAGAAGATCGCTTACAAGGACAACACTGACCGCATCGGGGTTGAGAGGTTCTTCAGCCTCGGCAAGCGGTGCAACGGAATGGGTCTGATCACGACAAGGCTTGAGGAAACATCCGTAACGGTGATTTCGCTCTCTATCCTTGTCACGAACCTTTTCAGGCACATGGACGCTATTAATTTTTTTATTTTTTATCTTACCAACGAGACCGACGAGCCGGAGCGATATTTTGCTTTGTTTGACGTCGATGACGACGAACTCGGGGTGTGACGCTGATCCGTTGGTATCCGATAACGAAGCAAGAGACCTTATACAGCGCGACGCCAAAACCATGCACTTGGCTTTTAGAGGTCTCTTAACGAGCAGACACTAAATAGGTATGTCCTATGGTACAATAAAGCTACAACCGAGAAAGGAAGTAAATCGCATGAAAGCTATATTAAATCACGCAGCGCTCAATGTCCGCGACTTTGAGTGGTATCTGAATTTTTTTGAAGATGTTTTTGGTATGAAAGAGGAAAAACGTCAGGGCGTCATGCCCTACAGAAAGATCTGGCTTGACGGAGGGATCCAGCTGAATGAATGTCAGGTCGATATTGACTCCGAAGGGCCGATGGATCACCTCGGTTTTACCGCCGATGATGTCGACGCGGTCATCAAAGAGGCGAAGGACCGCGGCTGCATCGCGGTCCCCTATAAACCGACCTGGTTCATTCTGCCGAACGGAGTCGTTATCGAAATGAAGCAGCTGTGAGGAAGATGACCGGTCTCATCCGATTCGTTCTGTCCGGACTACGCTGCTTTCCGGCAGGACGAAATATCCACGGGTGTTGATCCTCCAGAACGATTTTCCGGTCACCTCGATTTTAAAAGCCCTGTCCGTACCGGCGATGATCCGGTTGCCGCCGCCGAACATCAGGACATTGAAACTGATATTCATGTAAAAGGTGCCGCGGGCTACGAATCCCATTGGCATCCGCACATCGAGCTCATAATCGCCGGGACTTGCGAACGTCATCGCCGGCGTCCAGCTTGTCCCAAGCGGCGTATCCGTGTCGTTGATGATCGTGGTCCGGAACACGACATCTTCGACCGGATTCAGCACGGTTATACTGAGGCGCAGATTCAGATCTTCGCCCTGGGCGTAGGTCGGATGTACTTTATCAAGCAGCTTTACGCGGTGGAGTTTCATCGTCGTCTGAAGTTCCGGTCTGAGCAGGGACCGGTGCGTGAGGTCGATATCTACAGCGTCGTCCTGCATGCCCAGATTCATATAAACTGCAATCGCGTCCTCCACGCTGCCGTCATAGGCGATCTTTCCCTGATCCATCACAATGCACCGGTCGCACAGCTGGCGGATCGTCGCCATATTGTGGCTGACATAGAGGACGGTCTTGCCCTCTTCGTCCGCCGCCCGGCGCATACGCTCAAGACACTTATTCTGGAAAGCCATATCTCCGACAGCCAGGACTTCGTCCATGATCATGATCTCTGAGTTGAGGTGGGCGGCGACTGCAAATGCAAGCCGCACGAACATCCCCGATGATGCCGATGCGCTCCCCCTGCTTTATTTCAAGATCTATGCCACTAAGAGCCCAGAATGTCTGCCCGATCAGTCTGGTATCTGTTCCGATCCGGATATTGGGATCGTCTTTTCCCCTCTTCTTCGCCCACCACGATTGAAGCTCCCGCTGCAGTGTGCGGCCGCCGATCGTTCCGAGCTGATATCGTTTTCTGACATCGCATATTTTTATCGCAAGTCGATTCTCTTCCATAATATCTCCAGTATTGTAATTCAAGTCTCGCTCGCGAGACTTGGCGCGGGATTCGGGTCAGCTTAAGCTGACATACTTCCAAACCGAATCCCTGCGGTCTCCGCTTCGCTATGGTCGGCGCAAAACGAACGTCCACTGGACGTTCTGCGCCCTCGCGGAGCGTTCCGCCGCTTGCTGCGACACTGTCAGTTTAGCGCAGCCCGGCGCGTCAGACCGTATCCATGAATGTCCGCTCAACACGGTTGAACAGGACCACGCCGAGCAGGAACACAGCTGCGGTAAACAATAGATAATACACCATGCAGGGCAGGTCCAGCGTGCCGGTACCGAGAACGGCGTACCGAAAGAGCTCCACCGGCGTCGTGACCGGATTCAGCGTGACCAGGAGCCGCAGCTTCCCTGTGAGTGTGCTGAGCGGATAGACGACCGGCGTGCCGTACATCCATAGACTCATACCGAAGCTGACGAGGACAGAGAGGTCTCTGTATTTCGTCGTGAGAGATGACAGAATAATGCCGCAGCCCATTCCCATGACGCCGAGCCATAAAAGGATCGCCGGGACGAGAAGCAGGCGGACGGGGTGCAGGATGAAGGTGCCCTGAATCAGATAGAAAGCAATCAGAATGACCACGAGGATCATCTGGATCAAAAACCGGATCGCCGCAGACAGGACATTTGAAATCGGGATGGTGAGGCGCGGAAAGTAGACCTTGCCGAAGAGGTTGGCGTAGGAGGTGAATGCATTTGCATTTGCACTCACACAGGAGGAATAGAAGCTCCAGACCGCGTTGCCCGAAAAATAAAAGAGAAGCTGCGGGATGCCATCCGTCCCGAGCTTTGCGATATTTCCGAAAACGATCAGATACACGATCGATGTGAGCATCGGGTTGATGAACAGCCAGAGCGGTCCAAGAATTGTCTGCATGTAGGAGACTTTGAAGCTGCGTCTGGTGAACAGCGCGATCAGGTCCCGGTACTGCCAGACTTCCCGGAGTTTCAGGTCGAACAGGTTGTGTCTTGCTGATATGTGTGTACAGGTTTCATAAGCTTTGCCTGTCAAATCGGTCACCTCCGACAGAGAAAATCATCATAACATAAGAAAGCATACCATTGCAGAGAGCATCTGAAAATGTCTTTTTCAGAAAACTGAGGAGGGCGGCGAAAAAAGCGGGGCTGCCGTATATGCGGCAACCCCTGTCTCGTTTTCCGTATTTTGATGATACCACGCTTATGCGTACACGATCACTGCGATGAGCTCGACGACTTCGTCAGACTTGTTGGCAATGCCATGGCCTGTGCCTGCCGGACAGATGGTGACATCACCGGCTGTGACTGTACGGATCACACATGCGTCGTTGTATTCAGCGGTACCTTTTATGATATAAAACAGCTCAGCGTCCGTTTCATGGATGTGATAGCCGATGCTGCAGCCCGGGTTCAGCGTGATCTTGGAGAAGAGACGGCCCTTACCGTTCAGTTCTTCCGGACCTGTGATGAAGTGGGTGAGTATAACGGTACCATCGCCGTCGCGCATATGCTCTTTCTGCTCAATGTTGAAATCTGCGGGTTTTCTGATCATGGATTTACCTCCTCGACTTATTACTGCGGACCAGTTGTTACTGCGCAGCTGTTCTGTGCCGGATAATACCACAAAACGTCTGTGATGTGGTAAGATAACTGTAGGTTACTATGATAGCAGGATTGTGTTCACAGTGCAACAGGAAATTTTGCCGGTCCGGACCCGGACGTAGTGCCTGACTGTGGACCGCAGCATAAAGGAGGAATGTTTATGTCCATGTTTTATATGCCAGTCAAAGTCTATGAGGAGGAGAACGCGGTGCTGCGTCACGCTGCCGACCTTGCGAAGTTCGGAAAGAAAGCTCTCATCGTGATAGGCCGCAGGTCTGCCTATGCCAATGGCTCCTACGACGACATCAAAGCCGCGCTCGAAAGTGTGCAGGTCAGCCATGTAGTTTTCAATGAGGTCGAGGAGAACCCATCGGTCAATACAATCATGAAAGCCAGGGATTTTGGCATCGCAAATGGCGTCGATTTCGTCATCGGCGTCGGCGGAGGTTCGCCGCTCGACGCGTCGAAGGCTATTGCCCTGATGATTCAAAAGGCTGACAAGGACGCATCGTATCTCTACAAGCCGGACGGTGACAGCGTGACGCTGCCGGTCGTGGCCATCCCGACGACCTGCGGGACTGGTTCGGAAGTCACGGCGGTGTCGGTGCTCACGGACACGGAGATCATGGTGAAGAAGTCGATTCCGCACAAGATTTTTGCGGACCTGGCTCTGATCGACGGCAAGTATCTCAAAGCGGCACCGAAGCATGTGCTCTTTAACACGATTTTCGACGCTCTGACGCATCTCTATGAGAGCTATCTGAACTCGAAGGCGACGGATTACAGCCGGATGTGTGTGGACGCGGGCCTTAAGATGTGGAAAAAGAGTGTGGATATCCTGCGGGGCGAGCGGGAAGCGGACGACGCGGACCGGCTCAATATGATGCGGGCGTCGATGATGGCCGGAATGGCGATCGCGCACACGGCGACGACGCTGCCGCACGGTCTTTCCTATTCGGTGACGACGAAGCTGCGCGTGCCCCACGGAAAGGCGACCGCCTACTTTACAGCCGGCTATCTCGCGGAGGCTCCGGCTGCAGACCGGGAGTATCTTCTTGGCGCGGCGGGATTTGCCTCCGTCGAAGATTTCCAGAATGTCTATCACGCCGCCTGCGGCGCAATTGATGCACCCCGGGAGGAACTTTGCGCGGTTCTTGACGGCGCGATCGAGGAGCTTTCGGGGAATCCGGCCAAGATGGCGCTGGCGCCATTTGCCGTAGACCGCAAGATGCTGGCAAGGATCGCCTACTATGAGCTGAATTCCGCCGCAGAATGAAGGGCAGGAAAAGCAGGGCAGGAAAAGCCGGCGCCTTGCGCACGCGGCGGACGTGAAGTAAGAATTGGGCACAGGATCTGTGATTTTGGTGCAATGTTCATAGAAAAACATCTGTTTAATGAAAAATTCTCACATTATTAACCAAAATTCGTATAGCTCGTGGTATAATATTAGAACACTGTAAATCTATGCGGATGGTCCGCAGGAAGCTAAGGAGGAAGAAACATGAAAAAAGGTATTCGCAAGTTTTTTGCCGCAGTGCTGGCCGGTGCTATGGTACTCGGTCTTGCGGCTTGCGGCGGCGGCAACCCGGTGTCTCAGACAACGACGACAACTGATTCCGGTGCGGCTGCAGCAGCGTCAGGTCTTAAGATCTGCATTGTCACATCATCCGGCGTCGATGACGGTTCCTTCAACGAGAACTGCTACGACGGCATCAAAGCCTTCATCGCCAACCACAGTGACTGCACAGTAACCGACGTCAAGGAATCCGACCTCACCAAGCTCATCAGCACAGTCGAAGGCCTTGTCGGCGACTATGATGTGTTCGTACTTCCGGGATTCAACTTCGCAGGCTGCGGCGAGATCGCGCAGGCGAACCCGGACAAGAAGTTCCTTGTTGTTGACTCGAAGATCACCGACTCAGAAGGCAACGCCATGACTCTTGACAATGTCTACACAATGACATTCCAGGAGGAGCAGGGCGGTTTCCTGGCAGGCGTCGCTGCGGCTCTGACATCCAAGACCGGCAAGGTCGCTGTTGTCAACGGTATCGCTTTCCCGTCTAACGTCAACTATCAGTTCGGCTTCATGAGCGGCGTCAACTATTCGAACGCTAAGTTCGGCACGAACGTCGAGTGTGTTGAGATCGCTGCGTATGCAGGTCAGGCTACTGTTGAAGTACAGGGCATGGGTGCAAATGTAGGCGGCAACTATGTAGGCGACTTCGCCGATGAGGCGACAGGCAAGACGGTCGCGGAGTCTCTGATTTCTCAGGGCTGCGACGTCATCTTCCCGGCAGCGGGTTCTTCAGGCAACGGCTGCTTCACAGCGATCAAGGAGACTTCCGGCGTTTATGCGATTGGCTGCGATGTCGACCAGTATGATGACGGTGTGAACGGTTCCTCCAATATTATCCTTACATCTGTCCTTAAAGGTATGGATGTCTATATTGAGGAGCAGCTCGAGGCTATTTACAACGGCACATTCGAAGGCAAGGATGATACTCTGGGCGCTACCGGCTATGTGAACGCAGAAGGCCGCCAGCAGCTTTCCGAGGATGCAATTGCCAAGCTCGACGAAGCTTATGAGGCTATGAAGGCCGGCGACATTGTTCCGGCTTCCAACTTCAACGGATATCTGCCGACAGATTTCCCGGGTCTTAAATGATAAGAACGGCCATGAGGCCGTAGGAAAATGAAAAGCCAATGGGGGATTCGTGTGTCCCCCTGCGGCTTTTTATTTG
>JAZRKZ010000182.1:0-4906 GCA_045646565.1 Lachnospiraceae bacterium | reverse complement strand
CATCCCCGTATTCATCCATATTTGTAACCAACATCGGTGTATCACCCGAAAGACCGGCTTCTTTTATCTCATTAAGATCAACCTCCAGAAGTTTCTCGCCCTTTTTGACATAATCTCCGGCCTTTTTCAAAGGTCTGAAGCCTTTGCCGTCCAGGGATACTGTATCCATGCCGACATGGATCAGGAGCTCAGCGCCTTTATCAGTCATCATGTCGATTGCGTGTCCTGTGGGGAAGAAAACGGTGATTTCACCGTCTGCCGGCGCATAGACAGCTCCTTCGGTGGGAACGATCGCCGCGCCGAGTCCCATCGCACCGCTCGAAAAAGCTTCGTCAGCGATTTCAGAGAGCGCAACAGCCTTGCCGGTCACCGGAGAGCCGAGGATCTCACCTGCGGAAGCCGCCGCTGCCTCTTTTTTGGCAGGTGCAGCCTTCGGCTCATCATCTTTATAGAAGATCAGCTCCGAGACAAAGCCTGCGACCACGCAGATCAGGGAAATAACGATGGCGATAATCATACCTGTAAGATTGTTGTTTACAGTGTCGATGTAAGCTGTATAACCGAAGACACCCATGCCTGCCATCTGGTAGGCCTTCACACCAAACGCACCGAGGAAAGCGCCTGCGATACCGGCGATGATACATGTTCGCAGGAACGGTCCCTTCTTGGGAAGTGTAATACCGTAAATAGCCGGCTCAGTCACGCCCGCGACTGCAGAGATCAGAGCTGCAGGCGCAAGGCTTTTGATCTTCTTATCCTTGCTCTTCATCCAGATACCTGCTACAGCGCCGGTATGTGCAAATGTCGTGCCGAACATAGCTGCAAGAATAATGTCACCGCCGTTGCCCATATTGATAAGAGCGATCGGGATAAGTGACCAGTGAAGACCAAACATGACAAGTACCTGCCACAGAGCGCCTACAACGGCTCCCATTGCGATAGAGCTTACGCTGTAAACCCAGTTGAATACTGCGGAGAGACCGGAAGAAATCAGGCTGGCGACCGGTCCGATTACGAGGACCGTCGCGCAGAACGTGACCACGATAGTAATAAGCGGTACAGCAAAAAGCTTAATTGTATCCGGTATATATTTTTTGTAAAGTTTTTCGAACCATGCAGCAAATGCCACTGCACAGATGACCGGTATAACACTGCTTGTATAGTTACCGGAAGGCGGGAGCACGACCGGAATCCTGAACAGGTTGGAGATATCCATTGCCGCTGCATCCAGCATGTTCGGATAGACCATGGCAAGACCGATCAGAAGACCTTCCATCTCAGGAAGCTTGAAACGCTTTGCCGCCGTGTAACCCAGAATCGGCGGCAGAAAATAGAATGCCGAGTCGCCGATAGAATACAGGATATTGTAGGTGCCGCCGGCTCCGTTAATAATACCCAGCGTCGAAAGAAGGGCCAACACACCTTTCAGGATACCGCATGCACAGAAGACACCGAGGAAAGGTGTGAATACACCTGTCACGATGCTGATAAATGTATCGAAAGGATTCATCTTTTCAGCCGCAGCTCCCCCGTCACCGTCCGGCTTGGCCGCCAGACTCTCAAGATGTCCGACGCTGACAACGGAAGCGTATACGTCCGGAACATGGTTGCCGATAACTACCTGATACTGACCGCCCGACTGCAGTACGGTGACGACACCGTCTGTCGATTTAAGGATATCTGTCTGAGCCTTGGATTCATCCTTGAGTGTGAAACGAAGTCTCGTGACGCAATGTGTAATCGCGGAAATGTTGTCTTTTCCACCGACATTTTGAATAATGATTCTTGATAAACCATCATACTTGCTAGCCATCTTCTTCCTCCTTTTAGTGCTGCTTATTGTTACTTTATGCTGATACATCCGGACGCTTTATATACCAATCCGTTGCACCGCCCTCCATTGTACCGTTACATGTATGTTGTAACGTTACATTTATAATATGTAACATTTGCCCCTCTGTCAATCTCAAAATTGCAGTTCTTAAAAGTTTGGAACTATTAAACAATTTAAAACACCGTATTTGTACGATATGCCACAAATACAGTGCTTGTGAAACGTTACAAAAAATGTTATTCTATTGTTACATTTTATCTACAATACTACGCAGAGTCTTAATCAGACATTTTATCAGCAAATGATGATCCTGCACATGTGCCTCATCTCCAGACGGAGCACTACATATTTTAGAAAGGTTCTGATTATGAGTCGAAAAAAGAATGTTTCACTCCGCTTTATAGCAGACAAATGCGGAGTTTCCACCGCCACCGTATCAAGAGTTCTCAATAATGACAGCAATGTGACAGAGGAGACCAGGATAGCTGTCCGCAAAGTTCTGGATGAATACAACTATACTGCCCCTCCGGCCAAGGAACCTGTTGTACGCAAGATCGGGTGCATCATTACCAGCAGCTACGCCGAGTATTATCAGGCCCTGCTCCGCAATGTCGGAATATATTTCAGACATAGAGGCATCGCCACAGTTGCGGTCAACACGGAAAGCACGGAAGGGTATCTGAGGACTGCTCTGGAAACGCTTTACGATTGTAACGTTTCAGGGATCATCCTGATCGGCTGTGACTATCTCTCCGCCAAAGACTATCTTTCCATACGATTTCCCCATGTATGGATCGACTGCAATGATCCTGCGGAAGAGACAAGGGAGATCTGCACGGTGGAGAGTGATCAGTTTGTTGCAGGACAGCTGGCGGCCCACGAATTCTTAAGCCACGGATGCAAAATGCCGATCATCCTTTGCGGCAGCCACCCCTCTCACAGGAACGAACGACGCATTAACGGTTTCACAACAGTCTACCGGGATAACGGACTGAACCTTTCAGAAGAACAGATTATAAAACTCCCTGAAATGCGTCCACATGTCACAGAAGGAAAAGATATTATTCAGTATCTGGTTACAAAAGGAACGGAGTTTGACGGGGTATTCGCCATCTCAGACGGCAGAGCAATCGGCTGCTACATGGGATTGCAGAAAATGGGGAAGAGAATCCCTCAGGACGTAAAATTGATGGCATTTGACGGAATTGCCGAGGCCAATATCAGCGTTCTCGGAATCACCAGCATTCAGCAGAATGTAGAGCTTATGACGAAAAACGCCTGTGAGCTTCTGCTTAAGCAGATAAAAAATGAAAAAATCGAAGAACGTCATGTACTGGTTCCGGCAGGCGTGCTGCCGGGACAGACCATGTAAAAACGGAAAACACATTATTTCGGGTTAAGCTGGCTTTAACCAATTAAGCGCCTTGCATTTTGGCGTTCTTCCGGAATGAAGGCTGGCTGGCGATGGGCGATTATGCGACCTTCACCGAAGACACCGGGATTACTGTCACCTTCAAAGACGGAACCGAGATCGAAGCATAAATCCTACCCCTGCCAGCGGTAAAGTGTTTGGCTTTGATGAAATCCGAGAGGCTGTTATCGCGCAGGACGAAGGCAAGGTCAATGGAAAGATCGTTATAAGAGTTTGAGGGGTTACGCCATGGGAGCAGAACAGAAAACACATTTCCATGGGCGTGGAATACACGGTGATCGACGACAAAAACCGTGTGGATGCTATACGCAGAGTCGCTTACGCTAAGATGGATGCAGACGCCAAGCGGCATATCTATACCCACAGCTTCAGTGATTTCTACTATGCGAAAATGAAGGAATCCGAGAAGACCGTCCGCAAGGGTGATTTGCTCTTCTGCGGAGCGCCGCACCTGTTTATCGCTCATGAGAAGTGCGTCGGCAAATGGGCAGAGGACAGCAAAACAAACTGTCATCTTGCCGCCGCTTATTTTGAGCTTCTCTGCAATGCTCATGGGCTGGGAACGACGATCATGAGCTACTCCGCTGAGGTGCTCAATGAGTTAGCACCGGAAGCAAGAGCTATGATGAACATACCGAAAGATCACTACACCGGACTGATCATCGGCTTTGGCTATCCCGAGATTGAATATGCAAGAGGCGTACAGAAGGATCGCTCTGCAAAGACACACCGCTATACGGAGGATAAACGATAATGGACTTCATGGATGTTTCAAAGAAACGGATAACCGTGCGGAAGTTTTCTCCGAAACCCGTTGAGGAAGAAAAAATCAATAAGATTCTTGAAGCCGGACGATGGTCGCCCACCGCTGTCAACTTGCAGCCCCAGCGAATTATGGTGTTGAATACGCCAGAGAGCCTTTCTAAGGTGCGGGAGTTCTGCTCCTTCGGTTATGATCAGAAATATGTGGATCTAGCGAAAGAATGTGAAGATAAAGAAAAAGGCAAGGTCAATTTCTATTACGGAGCACCGCTTGTGCTTTTCGTTGCCTATGATAAGACTGCCTGCTGGACGCATCCGCAGAGTGGAAAAACCAGTGGAGCCACCGATGCCACCATCGTCGCAACGCATATGATGTTGGAAGCCGCAAGCCTTGATCTTGGCAGCGTTTGGATTTCCTATTTTGATGAAAAAAGAGCACGTGAACTGCTGTGTCTTCCGGAGGAATGGCAGAGTGTCTGTATGCTCTATATTGGATATCCGGCAGATGATTTTAAGCCGAATCCAAACATGAGTGGTCGTCGCAAGCCGCTGGAGGAAACCTGCTTCTGGAATGAAGCACCAAAGAAATAAGGTGAGTGTATGAACCAGACAGAGAAAAGGATGTTTCTGATCCGGTCATTGCTGGATGAACAACCACAATACAGAAATATGGAAATAAAGTTTATGATACCGGTCTGAAAAACTATGCCAATCTCCACCGATTCCTGAACAACGCTGGAGAGCCATATTCCGCGATCTATGTTGGAAGAGATGAACGGCTGTCCTGTGAGCGCGGCCACGAGCACGGCATGATTGATTACTGGAATGAGGAATAACGGAAACTCCCGATCATCGGTTTGTCGCCGGTGACCGGGAGT
>JAZRKZ010000181.1:0-2117 GCA_045646565.1 Lachnospiraceae bacterium | reverse complement strand
CTCACAGGAAGAAGCATTTGAGAGAATGTCCCGCCAATCGCGAAAGATCGCGGAGGAGAGCTTCTCGATCGGCCTGTTCTATGACAGATTGAACCGCTTATATCATCAGATCGCCGGGCTTTACTGAGGAAGCTGTCGTGTCCGGACAGACCGGACCGGAAAGACAGAGGCATAAACTGATACAGAGGTATTGCATGAATAACACAGACACGGAGCGG
Organism: Lachnospiraceae bacterium; assembly: GCA_045646565.1. Classification (GTDB taxonomy): domain Bacteria; phylum Bacillota; class Clostridia; order Lachnospirales; family Lachnospiraceae; genus Chordicoccus. Next base: position 1,899 of record JAZRKZ010000181.1, on the reverse strand, counting down.
GACGGAAAAAAGCACCTTGTCGGATTGTGCATAGTGTATAAGAACCGCAACTACGGCAGCATGCTGCAGTCGTTCGCGACACTTGTAAAACTTGAAGAACTGGGGATGGATTACGAGATCATCGATTACAGCCATCCGCAGACGCTGCAGTTCTATGCCGGTGCGGCCGGCCGCATCACCAACAGGGATTTTCTCTACTCCAAGGCGCGGCTCCTGAGGAAAAAGACGGGTTTAAAGCTCCATCCCGGCTACGCGGCGAACGAGGCGGTGCGCGGGGCGAGATTCGACAGGTTCAAAAGAGAGCGGTTCACACGGTTTTCCGAGCCTATCAATGAATACATAAAGCTCAGACGCTATGCGGAGAAATTTACGGACGTACTGGTGGGAAGCGACCAGCTGTGGCTCCCCTCCGGCAACGGAACGAATTTTTATAACCTGATGTTCGCTCCGAGAGCGTGCAACAAGATCGCTTACGCGGCGAGCTTCGGCGTATCTTCGATACCCGAACGCCAGAAGGAAGAGACCGCGGAGTATCTGAGGAGGATTGAGCATATAAGCCTCAGGGAGGAAGCGGGACAGCGAATAGTGAAGGAACTTACGGGGCGGGACGTCCCCGTGATCCTGGACCCCACGATGGTACTGACAAGGGAGCAGTGGGATGAGGCCATACCGGAGAGAGACGTGACGGAAGGAGAGTACCTGTTCTGCTATTTCCTTGGAAATAATCCTTCTCAAAGGGAGGAAGCTTCCGCGCTGGCGAGGAAACTGGGACTGAAGATCGTCGTGCTAAAGCACCTGGACGAGTATATTGCGAAGGACGAAGCGTTCGGCGACGAGGCTCCCTATGACGTCGGACCGGAGGAATTTGTCAACCTGATCCGTCATGCGAAATATGTGTGTACGGATTCCTTCCACGGAAGCGTGTTCTCGATCCTCTATCATAAGCAGTTCATTTCGTTCAACCGCTACGGGGACGGAACGAATTCAAGGAATTCAAGGCTGGATACCCTGTTCGGGAACATCGGGATAGACCGGCGTTTCCACGGCGATCTCTTAAACGAGATCCAAAGAGAAATAGATTATGATGCCGTCGACGGCAAGCTGGAGGCGCTCCGCCGCAGATCCGACCGCTTCATAAGAAATGCGCTGAAAGTTCCGGCTGACGGTATTTTGTGAGTATGGAAAGATCTTCAGAGTTAACAAGGCCCGGGATCGTGTGGTTCGCGGTGATCAACATCATCCTGTTCCAGAATCCGCTGCTCAAGGTGACTTCTCTGTTCAAGTATACCGATGAGTGCCTCATGCTGTTCTTTGCGGCCTGGATCGCCACACACGGGAAAAAACTTCATAGAAGCTATGTCGCGATAGCGGTGCTCTCGATGGCGCTCGTCTATCTGGGGCTTTTGGGCAATGCCTTTTCGGGGATCAGCCGTCCGAAAGCGGCGATCCTCCTCGATATCGCGAATTTCGCCAAACTGTTCGTGACGGCGATCGGTGCTGCTCTCTATTTTGAAGAGACCGATGTGGGACAAAGAGGGCTTCTGCGGCTCACGGCACACGAGGTCAGGCTCATTGTCGCGGCAGGGGCGGCGCTGGCGGCGCTCAGTCAGTTCGTGAACCTGGGGATGACCCACGGGGTACGGTTCGGGATCAAGTCGTTCCAGTATTTTTTCTCTACGCCCGGAATGCTGAATCAGTATTGCATCATCTACCTGCTGGTCCTCACGCTCGACCTGAAAGAAAGCGCGGACAAACGGTTCAAATTCCCGTTCATCCTCCTTACTTTCGCTCTCTGGCTGAGTACGGGGCGCACCAGGGGGTTCGCGGTGATTGCGGTCTGGACGATCGTGATGCTTCTTGCCAACAACGAGGTCTTCGGGGACGGGAGGATCCGTGCGG
>JAZRKZ010000180.1:0-3095 GCA_045646565.1 Lachnospiraceae bacterium | reverse complement strand
ATACTTTTCAATACTCTGCTTTTCATGGTGATCCTCCCTTTACTGGTTTTCTTTATCTGGCGCGGTAAAAGCGCCTTACTGACTGCTTTTATCCTTCACTGTAAGTACACACGGCCTGAGGAATATGTTGCAGTTTTTTCTCTTTTTTAGAAAATGCTCCGGGCAGGGTCTGCCGGAGCACATATGATCAACATGTTAAAAGTGGAGCGGCCGCCGTGCGGAAAACCGACGGCCCCGAGGCAAAAGTTCATCAGAGAGAATCGGGATCGATGACGGTGCCGTCTTTCCAGAGTCTGTCAAGATCATAAAAGCTTCTTGCTTCCTCATCAAATATGTGGATGATGACGCCCTTATAATCGAGAAGTGTCCAGTTGGCGTTACGATGTCCCTCAATATGATCCGGCTCAAAGCCCGCTTTTGCCGCGGCTTCCTCTACGCCGTCGACCATCGCGTCCGTCTGATTGACGTTTCGGCCGGTGGCGATCACAAAATAATCTGCGAGCGGGGAGATCGCGTCGATTTCAATGACATTGATATCAGTTGCGAGTTTGTCTTCGAGTGCCCGGACGGCAATGCCGGCGAGTCTTCTGCTCTCTTCTTTTTCCATATACTGTCCTCTCTTCTATATTTTACTGGATGAGGACGGCGGGCCGTCCTCTGCCGGAAACAGAAAAAAATCCGGCCCTGCTGTATAGAATAATTATACAGCAAAGCCGCGGATAATGAAATACTGATTGATTAACTAAATATTGCTTAAGCCGGCGTCGTCTGGCGGGAAGCGTTCATTGCGCTTTGTTCCGGGGCGTCACTGCGTTCTTTTCATATGGATCTCATTATAATAGTCGAACGCTGCCTGCGAATGTTCGTCGATCTCACCGCCGCCGGATCGCAGGTACGCAAGCATATCCCGAAGAATCAGATAGCAGCACTCGTCAAGGTCGGCAAAAGCTTCTTTGCGGATCGGCGTCAGATTCGGTGCCTTGTCCCTGAGCGGCTCGATATAGTCGGCGATAAAGACAATCTGCTCGAGTTTTGTCATCCCGGGCCTGCCGGTCGTGTGCCAGGTGATTGCCGAGAGCACTTCCTCATCATGCACATCATATTTCTCTTCGGCGATATAGGCGCCGAGCTTCGAGTGCAGGAGGAACGGATTCTTCCGCTCGATTTCCGAGACGGGGATATCGTGCTCCTCGCAGAGCCGGATCTTCTTCTTATCCGGGATGCACTTCGCGCAGTCGTGAAGGAGCCCGGCAAGCTCTGCCCGGCCAAGGTCCACGCTGTGAGCCATGGCGAGCGCGACGCTCATGTAGCGGACGCCCTGTGTGTGATACCAGCGGCCCTTGTCGAGATACTCCCTGAGGGTATTGTTCATCTTTTCAAAATTCCAGGTTTTGATCATCGTGTTACCTCCACAGCGGATCGGGCGTTTCTGCCGTCCCTAGACCAGATCTTTGTATACGTGATACGTCTCGATATAGTTGATGACCTCATCCGGCGCATAGTATTTCACGGTATGGCCTGACACGATCCAGTCCCGCAGCTGACGGGACGAGACGTCGATGTTCTCGGTATCGAGCTTCACGATATCGGCGTTGAAGGTCTTACGCACATCAAGGATCGCCTCATCGAGCTTTTCGTTGCTCGTATGATTCCTGGTCGCCACGACCAGCGTGCACGCGGCGCAGATCCGTTCCGGCTTCATCCAGCCCTTGAAATCAAAGAGAGAGTCCGCGCCGATGATGAAATAGTACCGCGTGTCCGGATGTTCGGCGTTCAGCTTCTCCAGAGTCCTGAACGTGTAGGAATAGCCCTCCTCGTTCATCTCGAGATCCGAGAATCTGAAGTGTTTGTTGGACGCGATCGCCAGCTTGACCATGTCCATGCGCTGTTCATCGGTGGCTCTGCCCCGCCTGTCCCTCTTGTGGGGAGGGTTGCCGGACGGCATGAAGATGACGCTGTCAAGCCCCAGCTGCTGATAGGCGTTCTCTCCGAGGATCAGATGTCCGATGTGGATGGGATCGAAGGTCCCGCCCATGATTCCGACTTTTCTCATATCTTTTTCCTGGCTTTCGGGAGTTCAATTTTACGGTTCTTGTCCTTGCCCTGGCGGTAGAGGACGATTTTCTTGCCGATGACCTGGACGACTTCGGACCTTGTATGTTCCGCAAGCATCTCCGCGATCTCGCGCGGGTCGTCGTCGCAGTTCTTCAGAACGCCGACCTTGATGAGCTCGCGTTTTTCCAGTGCCTCATCTACGTTCTTTTCGACTTCCGTCGTCAGGGAAGCCTTGCCGAGAAGGATGATGGGATCCTGCGTCATCGCAAGACTTTTGAGATAGGCTCTCTGTTTACTCGTCAGCATTGTCAGCCTCCTTGGGAATATCCATGTCCTCGCTGTAATAGTCAAATTCATGTCCGTACATGCGGACGGTATCGCCCTCGTTGATTCCGTTGAGCTTCAGATTGTCCAAAATGCCGGTCGTACGGAGCCATTTCTGGAAGAATGTGAAGCCCTTTTCGGATTCGAGGTTCGTGTAACTGAGCATCTTGTCGATCTTCGGTCCTTCGACGATGAAGATCTGTCTGCCCTTCGTATCTTCCGTGAGCGCGATCGTGTACGGCAGATCTTCCGTGACCAGCATTTGCTCCGGGAAAAACTCCTGCTCGTAGCGGACCTCTTCTGTCGCCACAGTTTCAAGCAGATGCAGGACCGCGTAGAGAAGCTCCTTCACTCCCTCGCCGGTGACCGCCGAGATCGGATAGACCGTATAGCCCTGCGGTTCATATGCAGCCTTCAGCCTCTCGACCGGGTTATCCTCGAGATAGGCGGAGGCGTCGATCTTATTTGCGGCGATGACGATCGGCTTCTTCATGATCGCCGGGTTGTACTGCATGAGTTCCCTGTGGATCGCCGCGATGTCCTCGACCGGGTCTCTTCCGTCAAATGAAGCCGTGTCCACCAGATGGATGATCACGCGTGTGCGCTCGATGTGCCGCAGGAACTCGTGGCCGAGGCCGACGCCCTCGGAAGCCCCTTCGATGAGGCCGGGCATGTCGGCGATGACGAAGCAAGTCGGATCGTAGCCATGTCGTTCT
>JAZRKZ010000179.1:0-7859 GCA_045646565.1 Lachnospiraceae bacterium | reverse complement strand
GTCCCTTCCACATCGACGGCAGGTTCGCCTGTCCCCTCCATGCCGCCATCGGCTTCGGCTTCGATTTCCGTTTCGGAAGGAGCGGCATCCATGCCGGCACTTTCCGTCTTCCGGCTCTCACCGGCGCTGCTGTCTGCGGACGATGAGGTGGAGGAGGTGAGCGCCGCCTGCGTTCCGGCGACAAGTCCCATGATCTTCGAGGAGTAGTTGCGGATCATGAAAAAGAGCACAGCTCCGATGAGGAGTGCGCCGATCAGCGCTATGATAAAGCCGGCTTTTCCCTTTCCCCTTCGGTTATTTCTTCTGATCTCCTCCGGATCATACGAATACTCCGGAAAAGGACCGGCTGTCGTGGAAACAAATGAATCCAGCGCAGATTCGGAAGGAACTTCTCCCTCAAAGAGCCGGGGGTCCTCCGTGCTTCCTGTGCCGGCTGCTGCTCCGGCATAGCCGAAAGACTCCGCTGCCGTATAGGGCGCGGCGGTTTTGGGAATCTCTTCAGAGATTGCTGCCTCCACGATTTCCGGCGGAACTGTTTTCTTTTTCACGGGCATCTCTGAAAGCCTTATTGTATGCCCGGAATAAAGACTCTGATACGGCTGGCCGGAATCGAATGCATAGAGGCTTTTGGCAAATACTCTCGCCGCAGCTTGTTCCTCCTGCAGCTGTTTCTGCCTTCGCTGCTCTTCCTGCTGCAGCCTCATCTGTTCCTGTCTTCGCTGCTCTTCCTCATACTGTCTCTGTCTCTGCTGGGCCTCTAGCTGCTGCTGGCGGAGCTGCCTGTTCCGCATCGTATCCTCGTGTGTATCCAGGGCCTGATCAAGGTCACTGAATAGTGTATCCGCCGGCACCCTTGTGCCTTTATTTGCCGGTTTTATCTCAGATGCGAGCGCATCCTCAATATTTCTGTCTGTGCGTGGTGCCTGTGTGGCCGGTGGCGAGGCGGAATTTCCGCGGCCCAGCGGAGAATTCCTGCCGGCAAGCCCGCGGCCTGAATTCCGCGCTTCGCGCTGCGGAAGATCGCCTGATCGATCCTGATTATACACGGAGTCTGTATTCAGTGAAGACGCAGCGCTATCCTCTCCGTTGATATAGGCGCTCAGTTTACTGCTGAGATCACTGATCATAAAGCGATCATTGGGATCGTTTGTCATGATTACCTCCAAATGTTCAGAATTGACTGTGCGCGGGATCCGGGTCAGCGCAGGCTGACATAGTTCCGGGCCGAAACCCCTGCGCATATTTCATTCAATATTCTAACATAAATTGCCAATAATGAAAGTGTTGTTTTGTCAATTAACAGGCTGACAGGCTGACTTTATGGCTTCTTTCAGAAAAGCCCCGTCCCTGACCTTCCTGCGAAGCGGCATGAGGTTCACGATATATTCCCGGTATTCCTCCTTGCTGAGGCCGAGGATCCTGCCCGGAATCTCATCGAGGGATGCGACTGTAAAACCGATCTTGTGTTCTGTGACATAGCCGGCGAGTGCGGCCTTCTCCCAGATGATGACAGGTATTCCGGCCGCGATGTACAGGGAGACTTTGTGCGGATTATTGTATTTCATATAATTGCCCATGTTCCCCGCGCAGCTTTGTGTCTCCGGCCCGTCCCAGACGAGTCCGAATGAACTTGTCAGCAGATCGGGAAGTATATCGGCGTCGAAGGAACCGTGGTAGGTTACATTTGCACGCGAAAACTCCCCGCTGTAATTTACCCCGTAGAGATCAAGCGCGATCTCCCCGGGCAGGATGCCGGAAAGACCTCTGAGATAACCGCTCTTATTCGGATCAAGATTGCCTGCGACGCAGACACTGAAGGGGCCCGGCCCGGGATCGCTTCGGACGGGGCATTCTCCCGGCGTCAGATAATCGAAAAGGCCGAGGGGAATCATTTTGTCCGGATCGGCCTTACAGGTCCGGATGAGATAATCAGCCATTTTGTGATTGTGGACGATGATTTTGTCCGCGGCCGCAAGCATCTCTGCGTCGCGCTGTGTAAGGTCGGGATTATCCGGAAACGCGTGGCGGATGATCTCCAGATCATGGATTAGAAAAACAAGCCGTATCTTTCGCATTTTTCCGACGCGCCGAAGCAGCGCGACATAATCCCGCTTCATACGGTACATCGGATACTGGATAAAGAGGACGGAACCCGCAGGAAGCGTCATGAGCCTTGCGAGCTGGCTTCCGTGCACCAGTTTTCTGGCAAGGCCTTCGGCATCACCGGCGCTGTAGACAGGCACCGGAGCCATCCCCATGGAAAGAAAGATGTCTTCCGCGTCGCGTACAGCCTTGCTGCCGGCGTGATTGGCCCTGGTCTCGTCGCGATGGAGAAAAAACAGTTTTTGGTTCAATAGGAACGCCTCCCCGTGTTATAGTAAGCGCACGAATATTCAGCGGAATGATTTTAAATATGAAATATCTGTCTCAGCTGATCCTTTTTCTGCAGATATTCATTGTGCTTTTTCGCGGTCAAAAACGCAGGGTACAGCTTCCCCTGCCGCAGGCTGTCCATCATTTTCATATAGCAGATATTCTCATCTGCAGAGACCATGGAGAGACTCCCCCTCCGGCAGTGCGCAAAGAGCCCGCCCAGCCTGCGTTTTACAAGAAAAGCCCGGATGGCGGCCGCGGCCGCCTTCTCCTCGTCCCCGCACGAGGCCCCGATGACGATGCTGCGCAGCACGATATCGATCACTTTCATCCCGGCGGCTTCCCTGACCTCGCCGGGCAGTCCGCCGATCGTATCGAGGAGCCTTTCGGCGCAGGCCAGCCTTTTTGTAACGCCGGATATGTCTTTTGCGCTCGAGACTGTCTGCGGCCCCGGCCTGTAATAGTAGACGGCGGTATCCACGCAGCGGATGCTGCCGGCGCATTGCGCGGCCTTCAGCATGAACAGAGTATCCTCGCCGATCGCGATATCGGCGTCAAAGCTGACATTGCCTGAAACAAGGAACTCTCTCCGGAAGGCTTTGGCGAACACGCATAAGAGAACGATCGGCTGTCTGGTGAGCTTTACCCGGCTGGGCTTGAAATAGGCAGGCGCGTCGAGCATGGCCTTAATATAGGTCATGCGGTCCACGTCGGAAATCAGGCCGCTCATGCGCTTTCTTTTGTTGCGCAGATAATTGCAGGTGATGATGTCGGGGCTGTCCGCGGCTGCATTTGCATATGTATGAAGCGCACCGGGAAGAAGCCGGTCATCCGAGTCGACGAAAACGATGTACTCTCCTCTTGCTTCGCGAAGCCCTATGTTCCTCGCGGAAGAGACGCCGACAGCGTCGGTCACGATCACGCGGATATTGGAATGGCACTCTCTGGCCATGAGGCAGATGTCTTCGCTGCTGTCATTTGAGCCGTTGACGACAAAGATGACCTCAAAGTCATCGAATTCCTGACTGTAAATGCTGTCGATACACTCGTTCAGATACTGTTCCGAATTGTGAACAGGGATGATAATACTAAATTTTATAGGGCCCAAAATCCACTCCTAATATGTTGTGTTTGTTCCGCTGGTCTTCGGGAGGAAGTACAGTGTAGTCCCCGTACATGTTCCGCAGATAGTTGTCGTATTCTGCAAATGCAGGAAACTCCGTATTCTCAAACGGCATCATGACCAGATTTCGGACGTACCGGACAGGAATCTTCTCGCGCATGTACCGGTAACTGCCCTCTGCCGTCACGAAACAGGCGGCTTGCGTTTTATTATATCGCATGAAGGCGATTCGTTTTCGGGTACGGATAAAATCAGCCGGCAGGACCGCCGCCGCAAGATAAAGGGCTTTGCGAAGGATCTTCGCGCGGCTGTTTCCGTTATTGTAGCCGAGCCGCACAGCCAGCATATTCTTCCAGAAATATCGCTCCCTCTCGTGCAGCTTTTCGAGCAGACGATTTTTCGGGACATGGTCGAACGGGAAAATATCCACAAATATGCCGGATGCGGCCTCGCTGTTCTGGGACAGCGCTTCGGTAAATACGGTGCCCTTCAGCCGGATCTTTGCAAATGCATATGTATAGCCGGGATCGCTCTCCATCGTCTGGAGAAAATATTTATCCTGGTCGAGCTCCGCGTCGCAAATGCGTACAAAGCGCTCAAAGTCACGCCGGACCATCCCGAAATCCATATCTTCGTCCCACGGGATAAAACCGCCGTGGCGGACGGCTCCGAGGAGCGTGCCCGCGATCATGAAATAGCGGATCGCGTGCTTTTCACAGATCCTGCGGATCTCCGCGGCAATATCAAGTTCGAGTTCGTGGACCCGCATAAGTTCTCTGTCTGTCACCTGGCACCTCTTTCGGTCAGTCGGATGTTAACGCTGCATGGACCGACACAGATTCTCGGATATTAACGCTGCATGGACCGATACAGATTCTCGGATGTTAACGCTGCATGGACCGATATACATTCATAATACGGCGCGCGTACTCAATATGATCGAAGGACTTGGCTTCCTCGTAGCCGAGGCGGCACATCTCGTTGCTCTTGTCCGGATCCCCGATGGCCTGAAGGATGGTCTCCGCCAGTGCGTGGTAGTCTCCCGCCGTATAGAGGAGACCGTTCTCCCCGTCGTGGATGATCTCGGATGTTCCGGACGTATCCGCGCCGATGACGAGCATGGAGGAGAGCATATTTTCAACAGTCACGCGGCCGAGAGCTTCCGACTTCGAACATGTCAGACCGATATCGCTGATCGTGCGGATCTGTGACAGGTCGTTGGTGAAGTCGTGGATCGTGACGTAGCCGATCTTGTGATCTTCGATATAGCTGCGCATTTTTTTATAGTATCTGGCGTCGCCGATATTGCCGCACAGGTGCAGGAAGACCGGGATATCCAGAGTTTTTGAGACAATGCGGACCGCGCGGATCGCGTCCATCTGTCCCTTGCCCGGGGCAATGCGTCCGACCAGAACGATATTGACCTGGCCGCCCCTCAGAACTTCTCTTTGCGGAAGCTGATAGCTGCTGGTCTTGAAGCCATCGTAAATGACTTCGATCTCCTTTCTGGAGATGTTCTCGAATTTCTGTTTGACGGCTTCGCTGACAGCGATGACTTTGTCCGCGTCATAGAGAAGCTCGTTCATAAGCGTTTTGTTGAGGAAGATCCTGTGATGGTCTTCCCAGACGAACTCCCGCAGATGACAGATATAGGGAATTCCCAGATTCCTGGCGGCCTCCATGCCGGTGCCGCAGAGGTAGGAATTATTGTGGAGAATATCTATTTTTTCTTTCTTCAGGATACGTTCGACGGCTTTTACTGCCAGAAAATTGGCGACATCGGAATTCATTACTTTCTTGCCGGCGTTTTTCAGGACGTCGTCCGAGTTCGTTGAGGGCGCGTAGGGAACGATCTTGTAGCGGATACCGCGTTTCTCCAGTTCTTCAACGAGCGCTCCGCGCGAATTCGTGATGACAAAAGGCTCAAATTCACAGAAGTCGAGAGCGTCCAGAAGATCGAGTAAGGAATTTGCTGCGCCCGAAAGCTTCGAAAGGTGTGTGAAAAAGCATATTTTCATAGAAAGTACCTCAAAAGAATTTGTCCGGTTCCGGGAAGCAGGCAGCGCCTGCATCCCCTATCTGTAAAAAAAGAGGCCGAAGCCCCTTTTATACAATCACTTTACTATTAGAACAGCAGCGTGTGTGTTCCTGTCAGCGTCCTTGGGGAACTTCATATAATCCCCGTACTGCTGGGAAAGTACCGCGTCGGCATTTTCCGGGCCCATCATGCGGGTGTCTTCAAAATCATAGAGCCGGCCCTTGCCATAATATGTCTTCGGAAACATTTCCTTGAACATGTACTGCCCCATGAAGTTGACGCACCAGCTCGACTTCTCGTAAGGATATTTTTTAAGGAGCCTGTCAATTTGGTTCAGCCAGAAGTACATATTTCCGCGTTTGCCGAGGCGGAAGAGCTTAATGAGCCTGATCAGGATCAGTTCATAGATGGGTCTGTTCGGACGTTTCAGATTGACTTTGTCGAATGTCGCCACATGATACATGACCCTCGCTGCAATGAGATGCATCTTATGGAACTGACGGATGATGAACTGATTCGGCATACCGTCGAGCGGGAAAATATCGACCCAGACTTCCTCAAGTCTGTCCACTTCACTGCCGGTACGTTTTACTTTATAACGCTTGTCAACGATCCGGGAAAAGTAATAATGATGATTTCGACTGTTCTTATATGTGCGTATAGCCATATAATCCGGGAGCTCTTTTTTTATATTGATAAGAAAGCGTTCATAAACTTCTCTCGGCATTCCGATATCGATGTCATCGTCCCATGGAATGAAGCCCTTATGCCGGACAGCCCCGAGCAGCGTGCCGCCTAACATATAATACTCCACTCCTTCTTTCTCCATATATTCAAGGACGAACTTCATGACGTCCCATATGTAGTTTTGAAGATCTGATCGGTTTGAATTTATACTCATCCTGTCCCTCATAGTTTTTTCCCCCATCAAAGCCTGATTATCTCAATAAATGAGGATTTTGTCAACAATATCACATGAATACATTAAAAATACATGCGCAGATAATCATGTCTGAGGTGCGGGATAGCCCAGATGCCTGAAGGCAAGGGGGGTGGCGGTACGACCGCGCGGCGTGCGCGTGATGAAACCGTTCATCAGAAGGAACGGCTCATAGACATCTTCGATGGTGCCGGAATCTTCGCCGATCGTGGCAGCGAGGGTATCGAGCCCTACGGGACCGCCGTCGAATTTCGTGATCATCGTCTCAAGGATCTTGCGGTCAAGCATCTCGAGCCCATACTGATCAACATCGAGCAGGTCGAGCGCGTCCGTCGCGACCTCCCCGGTGATCACGCCGTCATACCGGACCTGAGCGAAATCTCTCACTCGCTTGAGGAGTCGGTTCGCAAGTCTCGGAGTGCCGCGGGATCGCCTTGCCAGCTGGCAGGCCCCGTCATGATCGATCTCGACGCCTAAAAGATCGGCGGAGCGGATGATGATCTCATAGAGCTCGTCGGGCGTATAGTAATCCAGATGATCGATGACGCCGAACCGGTCTCTTAAGGGAGCTGTCAGCATACCGGGTCGTGTCGTTGCGCCGACCAGTGTGAAGCGCGGCAGGTCCAGACGGATCGAGCGGGCGGAAGCGCCCTTGCCGATGACGATGTCGATGGCGAAGTCTTCCATGGCAGGATAGAGTACTTCTTCTACCTGCCGGTTCAGACGATGTATTTCATCGACGAAAAGAATATCGCCCGGCATCAGATTATTCAGGATTGCAGCCATCTCGCCCGGTTTTTCTATAGCGGGGCCGGAGGTGACTTTGAGACCGGTGCCCATTTCATTTGCAATAATACCCGCCAGCGTCGTCTTGCCGAGACCGGGAGGCCCGTAGAACAGGACGTGGTCGAGGGTGTCGCCGCGGAATTTCGCGGCGTCGATATAGACTTTGAGGTTCGACTTGGTCTTTTCCTGTCCGATATATTCGGTCAGATAGCGCGGCCTCAGACTGTGATCGAGACGGACATCTTCCGGTGTCGCATCCGTAGTTATTTTGCGTTTCGTCGCCATAAGATCCTCCTAAGATCAGAACAGTTCTTTGAGGGCTGCTTTAAGAATCATCTCGACAGTATCTGCGCCGGTCTTTCGGACTGCTTCGCGGACAGCCTTCATTGCCTGAGCGTTCGGATAGCCGAGCGCGGTGAGCGCCATGACGGCTTCTGTCTCGATGCTGCTTGTCGTGTTCTGTTTTGCCTTTTCCTCTGTGCGGGCGGCCTTCTTTTCAAATGCATCCTCAAGGTCCACTTTGTCCTTCAGCTCAAGGATGATTTTCTGGGCTGTCTTCTTTCCGACGCCCGGCGCCTTGGCGATGGACTGCGCGTCGT